>CAYJGA010000014.1:0-14800 GCA_964369255.1 uncultured Desulfovibrionaceae bacterium | reverse complement strand
ATTATTGCCCTCCCCCAAACCGACTCACACATCCAGCCTGTGCCTCAAAAGGATGCCATAGCACAGAGCAATGAGAAAAAAAGCTCTGTGCTATTCACGCTGCACGACAAGCCCGGCAGCCTCTCCGGCGTCCTCCAAGCCTTTGCCGCGCACAGTGTCAATATGCGCAAGCTTGAGTCGCGCCCTCTGCACTTATCCCGCGGCGATAACTGGCATTACGTCTTTTTTGCCGACCTAGAGGCAGACCTACACAAGCCTCTCTACGCACCCCTCATGGATCAACTCCACGAGCTGTGCAGCTCCTGTCGCGTCCTCGGCGTCTACCCCACAGTGCCGCCCTTTACCCAAGGCCACACAGGAGACGCAGCATGCTAACTCACACATTAGAGCATCTCACCGGCCTCATTGTAGGGCACACGGGACGCATGGGAAAATTCTTTCTACAGCATTTTTCAAAGATTATTCCTGCTATGCGCGGCATTGACATGCCATTCGCAGAAGACGACATCGTCAGCGCATGCCGCGATGTTGACCTTGTCCTCTTTTGTATTCCGTCCTCCGCACTTGAAGGCACACTCTCGCTCATTGCGCCGCATGTGCCCGCCCATGCCATCATTGCAGACATTACTTCTGTCAAAGTGCAACCTCTGGACGACATGCAAAAACATTGGCCTGGTGTCGTCATAGGCGCCCATCCCCTCTTTGGCCCCACCCCCAGCAAGGGCACACCCATGCCTGTCGCCATCGTCGCAGGTCACAACGCGCAAGAGCAACACATTTCCCTCATAGAAAACATATTCTCGTGCATAGGCTGTTCTCCTTTTCGGTGCACCGCACAAAAGCACGACCATGCCATGGCAGCCATCCAAAACCTCAATTTCATCACTTCTCTAGCCTACTTTGCCGCCCTTGCACCACTCGCAGAAGATGACGAGATACTCCCCTTCCTCACGCCCTCCTTCAAGCGTCGTCAAGACGCTGCCCAGCGTATGCTCACAGAAGACGCACAGCTCTTCACCGGCCTCTTCAAAGCCAACCCTCACAGTCACGAAGTTGTGCGAAAATATAGGTCATACCTCAACGTCGCTGCCGGCGGCGACATTGAGCTCCTCGCTGAGCGTGCCAAATGGTGGTGGACATAGCAGGCCGTTGAAACACGCCATTCCAAGGTTCACAGGTATCGTCTGCGAGTACAGAAAAACTTTAAAAAACACCTAGCTTTTTCAGTAAAAAACGCCAACTACCTAGGCGCTGTCGTCAAATAGCGAATTTTCGTGTTATATCAAGGAAGATGAATTTATTTTTCGGGCGTGTATACAGACATACATAACCGAAAAATAAATGAAATCTGACGCAGAGATAACCGAAAAGGCGCATTTGACGACAGCGCCTAGTTAAACAGATGGTTTTTTTGAAAGGAGGTTTGGGGGAAAACTTTTTTTCCTAAAAAAAGTTTTCCCCAAACCCCTTCAAAAAAACACAACTCGGAATGATATGATCGGAATGGCGTGAGTGCTTCCCTTATTCGAGCACTTCCACTAATGCGCCGCCATCAGTCTCTTCCACCATGGCAGCCATAAATTCTGTCACGCGCTCCTCCGGCAAACAAAGCGTAAAGCTTGCGTCCACCTCAAAAAGCTCTTCGGTCACATGCGCCTCATATTGTGCAAATAAGCGGCGCACGCGTTGTACATGGCTATATTCTACAATAAGCTGCACATGCGCCGGCACGATGCGCTCGTGCGTTGGCAAGGTCTCAAGATTAAAACGCACTGCTCCTTGGTAGGCGCGCACAAGACCACCTGTGCCAAGCTTAATGCCCCCAAAGTAGCGGGTAACCACGCACACAAGCTCCCCTACTCCGCTGTGCAAAAGGACAGTCAACATAGGACGTCCTGCGGTGCCATGCGGCTCTCCATCGTCAGAAAAACCCACGCGCGCCGTGTCTGCGGGCGCCCCCGCGGCAAATGCCCAGCAATTATGCGTCGCATCGGGATATTCTTCCTTAATACGCGCCACAAAGTCCCGCGCACTGTCCATGTCCGGCGCATGTCCCATGCTGCATACAAAAAGACTGCGCTTGATGGATTGCTCTGTTCTGTGAAACAAGCCGTCTGTTATATGAGGGATAGGATACCTTTGAGACATATGTCATCACACTATGTGTATGAAAATTATGACGCACATTGCACACACCATACACACGCATGCCAGCACAGCGGCGCGCTCAACAAGGCACGCCAAGGTTTCCAACTTTGTGCGCGTCCAAGGCCTTTCTGCACAGCCGCATTTTGCACGAGGCCCCACCCACGGCTTCTCCACCACAGCGCCAAAGTACTGTGTCGAACCGCCCAAGGGCGCTCCCATGAGCCACGCGCACGCCGACATAGGCCAGCCGGAATTGGGACTCTCCATGCCATGCGCTTCGCAGGCAATAGTACGGATGCCCGGCCACACGCCGCCCATCTTCTGTGCGCATCCTGTGAGTGCATCTGTCATATATAAAAACACCATACCCACACGAGCAGGAACGAAGGCCAGCATATCATCCATGCGCGCCCCTGCCCAACCAAGATGCAACCATTGCGGCGTTTTATAGCCCCACATGGAATCCGCCGTACTCACTGCCTTATACATCCACAGCCCCACAGGCCCCGCCACGCACAACCAAAACAGCGGCGCCACCACGGCATCTGTGAAATTCTCTGTCAGCGTATCCGCCAGCGACTTACGAAGAGCATTTCTGTCAAGCACAAAGGTGTCGCGGCTCACGAGCATGGACAAAGCGCGTTGCGCCTCTTCAAGGGGCGCCGTCTCCACTTTTTCTAAAACCACACCAAAAAACTGTAAAAGCGAGCGGGTCGCAAGGCCAGCATAGGCAAGATACACAGCCAGCAGTGTCCCCACAAAGGGCAAGGAAATGAGGCCGTACACCACAAGCCCCGTGCCACCCACAACACACACAAGGCACACAACTCCCCACAGGCGCAATGACAGAGCGCCGCGCCCCATGCGCCGCGCCACAGCCTCCAAGCGCGTATAGGCCTCGCCCACATAGCACACAGGATGCTTCATGAAGCGTACATCGGGGTCGCCTAAGAGCATATCAAGGGCAAATGCCACAAGCACAAGCCACCATATATCACCGCCATAAAAAAGCATGACAACACCCGCCCTCTGCGTTTCGTTTTCTGAAAGTTTATTTTTATTATTTTTTCTGAAAGACTTGTGGGAGGAAACATTTTTGGGAAAAACAGTTTCCCCAAAGTCCTTTCAAGAACAAGACATCTGCCGATCAGCCTGTTGAAAAAGTCGATTATCTGTAAACTTTCAATTTCTAACACACTGAAATACTTGACTGCAAAAACGCTTAAAAAGACTTTTTCAACGGCCTGCTATGACCACGCGTCTAGCACACCGCACTGCCCCAGCGCTGCATAAAGTACAATGCCCGCCGATGTGGACAAGTTCAAACAGCGCTGATTGGGCACCATGGGAATACGCACGCGTGCCTGTCCTTGTACTAAGATGTCCTCCGATAAGCCGCGCGTTTCAGGGCCAAAGACGAGGGCGTCGTCGGGATGGAAGGAAAAGCGATGCATGGGTGTTGCGCCCCGTGCTGATGTCATTACAAGACGTGTATGCTTCCCGACTTCGTCCATATAGCACGCGAAATCCTTCCACACATGGACGGACACATGAAGCCAGTAGTCCAGTCCCGCGCGTTTGAGACGTTTTTCGTCGATGGAAAAGCCGAGGGGTTCAATGAGGTGTAAACTTATGCCGGTGACAGCGCAGAGCCGCACAATATTTCCGGTGTTTTCCGGAATTTCCGGTTCAAAAAGCACAATATGCATGGTTTTCCTTTCTCAAAGTGTTGCACATATTCAAGGCATTAAGGCGTTGCGGGCGTGCCACGGCTCACATAGGCCACACCACGCTCCACATCCTTCCGAAAATCCGCAAGCGGGTCAATGGGAGGATTTTTTTGAGGCGTATTGCCACGCGCATACACATGGGAACCGATGCCCACGCGCGGAATGAGGAAGGGATCCATCATGAGCTTCCCGTCATAAATACATTGCGGCACTTCGCTGTAGTGAGCCTCCCCCACGCCGGGATAGGTGAGGACACCGCCCAAGAAGTGCGCATTGCGTAAAGCAAGCATACCCTTGTCGGACGGCTTGCCACCAAAGGGATAGGCCATGATGCGTGCTACGCGCTCAAGCATGCCAAGACGTTGAAAGTCTTGCATTTGCTCCTCAACAATGGTCTTGACTTGCTGCTCTGAACGCCCCGCAAGACCCACATGCCAGCGCGTCCCATAGGCAAACTCGATGCCCGGCATGACGGCGAGAACATCGGCAATGTCCTTTAAGGGCATGACGGAGCCAAAGTACGAGCTTTCACGCGTGGCCTTGCGCGAACCGACACTCAAAAAGAATGTGGCGCGAGGTAAAAAGCCGTTGGCGTGGGCAGAATCCCCAAATACTTCCACGAAGGAGCGTGCGTTTTGCAGGGGGCCTACGTCGGTGCCCTTGGGCGTCGTCATTTGTGAAAAAATCATACTGGCATGGGCGCCGTCTGCGGTTATCCCAAGAGGCTTAAAACCCTTGGGGACAACGCTGTCTACGCGATTCAGTAAAATATCGCTCATGTTCACAGGACGATAGCCTTGCTGCCACGCATAGTTCAACACTTGCAGCAAGGCGTGGGAGGAAATATCCTCCGGAAAGCGCGGCGCCTCATCCAGCTTATAAAACATGAGGATGGGAATGGACGGAATGTGATCCACGTAGCGCTCGTGCGGGGCGCTGTTCAAGGGCATGCCTGTAGGCGCGGCAAGGGCAGGCGTTGTAAGCGTTGTCGCACGCAAAAAAGAGAGCACGGTCAGCGCTCGTAAAAAGTCACGACGATGCATGGCTAGTTTTTCTCGTTGGTAGAATTATGTCCAGCGCTTGAGCCAGCATTGTGCTCCTGCTCTTGTTCATCGGAACCGGCAAACATATAAGCGCGTTTCAGTATCCACGGGACAAGGGGGGCTATGGCAATTAAGATGCCATAAAGAGGCCATTTATAGCCCGTATTCATGCGAAGATACCAGCCAAAACCCACTAAGAACACAAGGCAAAGTGCCAGTAAAACAAGGCGCACAGGGCTTTGTTCAATGGAATTTTTTACTTCTCGCCATAAAGATATTTTACAGTGACAATGGGGACACACCTTCTGCGTCGCAGAAAGGGGCTTTTGACACGAAGGACATTGGAGCAATGACATACTCACCTCATTTAATGACAGGGGGTTCAGTCGTATAAAGAAATGCCTGCTTCATACGCACAATGCGCCGCCACGAATGACGTAACCTCTCCACAGAGATACGCCCATTTCGTACAGAAGACAAGAGCGCCGCATATACTTTTGCCGCCATAGTCGCCTGTCCAGTCACTTCCTTCGTTTGCACTTGCCCTCCAAGTAAGTTACTCATATTGCCCGGTAAGTGCTTGAATAATTCTTGCTGCAAAAGAGCCTTCATATCCGCACCGCCACCTTCCAGCATATTTTCTTGAAAAAGAGACAGGGGGCTTGCGGCGCCCTGTTGCGGTTGGGTGAACGGCTCTGTCACAAGCAAAATATCTGCGCCCGCGAGCACGGCCTGTACAGCGCTCTCTTCGATAGTATAGAATGGCTGCATAGCGCGTAAATCTTGTGTCACCACAACGCCGTCAAAGGCAAGCTGTCCGCGTAAAATACTCGCAATGAGTGTGCGTGATAAGGGAGCAGGGTGCAAGGGATCAATGGAGCGAACATAGGCAAGCGCCGGTTGCACTGCGCCTGCCCATCCTTGGCGGAGCGTATGAGAATATGGCACCATTTCCGCATTCTGCCATGTGCGCCCCACATCGGGCAGGCTGTCTAAAATGTTTGGCAGGTTCGACGTATTTGATTGCATCGGGCTTGTGGTAAAGCCGCGCACAAAGCTTCCTGTGCCCGGATAATTGCGCATACACGGAATAACGCGCGCCGCCGCAAAACCGCGTCCCACCGCCGCCACATGCTGCGCCACTAAGGACGGGTCTGCCCCAAAGGAACGAAAGCGCTTGCCAATGTCCTCGCTTAAAGGGTTGATATTCACATCGCCCGCGGGGCCAAAGGCAAAGTTTATCCCCACACCCGCCATCTCCAAACCATTACGACGCGCGGCTATTTCCGTCTCTTCCACACGCCCGCGTCCCAAGTGTGCCGCCGACGCGAGCCCCTCAAAGCCAAGCTCGGGGCGCAGGCTTTGCTCAAGCCCGCCCTCTTGGACGACAGCCACAAAGAGAGGTATGCCCGTGGCACTTTCTGACGCCGCCCTTTGCAGTGTGGATGTGAGCTGGCGCGTTTGCGTTGCGGATGTCATATTCCCTTGACTGAGAGCAAGGTCCTTGTTCGCCTCACCCTTCACAAGGGAGATGGGCTGCAAAAAGACACCGCCCACCTTGCCCTGTCGCGCAAGCTGTATGATGGACGTGCCTTCCACGTTGTTCGGCATACTTGTGTCAAGCTCCGTCCCTGCAAAACCTGCCATAATCATTTGACCCACCATGACTTCAATGGTGGGATAGGCGGGAATACCTTTTTGTTCGCTTTTTTGCTGCTCCGGTGTATGAGGCGTGTCAAAAAGAGGTGTGGGCAGCGCAGGAATCCCCTGCCCTCCCTGTGTGTTTTGTATGCTCTGTGTGCCCTGTGTGCTCGGGGAGCTCCCTCCTTGTGGCATGGCGAGGGGGAGCTGTGTCTGCGGGGCAATCTGCGCGGGAGATTGCTGTGAAGGAGTGACATGAGGAAGCGTTTGGGGAAGCGTTTGGGGCATCACAGCAGGAGGCGGCAGAGCAGGTAAAGCGGGCAAACCTGTGCTTTGTGAAGGACTCTCTGGCTCTCCGGACAGTCGCGGCGGCAAGATGGGAATAAGCGGCGCCGCATTGGGGACAAAGTCAAGGCTTGGCGCGTCCTTTGAAAGAGGCGCGGGAAACATCTTTTGCATTTGTTCGGGGGTTATTTCAGTGCCCGGAAGCGTGGTTGGCGATGACGCTCCGGGCAAAGCAGGGGGCAAGCCGACAGACTCAGCAGCATATGCACACTTGAAAAAACTACCGCAAAATAATAGCATACACGCAAGCAATACGTATACAGAGCCATGTACATTCTTCCGAAATGCCATCAAAAAACTCTCCACATTAAAAATATCTATCTATTATTACGGAAAAATGTATTTTTCCAAGCGTCGACATTCGACGCGAGCGGCAACGCCCCGTGCAATCCACCATGCCAGAGGGCGCTTTCCACGCGGCTACGTGCAAGAATAAAATCATGGATACGCTGGACACAGTATTCTTCCGAAAACATATCTGTCCGTAACACAAGGTCTGGATTCAAAGGAATTTCAAATTCTGAAGAAATGCCTGTAAAATTTTGAATGTGCCCCGCGCGCGCCCTTCTGTAATTGCCACACACATCCCGCGCCTCGCAGATATGCAATGGACACGAAAGGAAAATTTCGTAAAAGCCGCGTCCGATAATTCGCCGCGCAAGCCTTCTCTGTATTTCCAAGGGCGTGATTAAAGCACATAAACACAGCGATCCCTTTGACGCAAATATCTTGCTGATATTGGCGACACGCTTTATGTTCTCGTTCCGATCGGCTATGCTAAAGCCCAAATCAGCACACATGCCACTGCGCATGACATGACTGTCAAGCACAAGCAAACCCACATCAAGTGCGGCTAAGGATTTTTTTACCTTAAACGCTAATGTGGATTTTCCAGAACATGGCAAACCTGTGAACCAAAATACACCGCATCAACAAGCGAGTGACGCACATATGTTCTTCTTCTGTCTATAGTCATTCAGTATTCCTTTTCATAAGAAAAGAGAAATGTCCAGCGCATCCTTCATACTTCATGTTTTCATGTCACTATAAAGATTTTATATGGATATTCTCTAGAAGTTACTTATCTTTAAGAGCATTTTTCCATGCTCACCAGATACGCCCAGAGACAAGCAAAGACTGTGCCATTACAAAAAAGAGCCATATGTGCCTGCGCACGTATGGCTCTTTTCCTAGACTTTTATTAGATTTTTCTTAAATTTTATTTATATAAATGCAAGATATTATGGAGTCACTGTCACCACATAGGCGTCGTCCGTAATAAGATACTTCTGCGCAAGGCGGCGCAAATCCTCAGGTGTCCATTTTTTGGCATCTTCCACGCGCTTTTTGCTAAAATCAAGGTCTTCGCCCAAAATGGACAATGTAGCAGCTTCGCCAGTACGGCTACTCAGACTCTGACGCTGGCGGTAATAGTCGCCTTCCATCTGATTTTGTGCACTGCGCAGCGCTTCTTCGGGGATGACATTTTTTTGAATGTCTGCAATGACATCCTCAAAGCCCTTACGCGCAACGGCCATTTTTTCCGGCTCTGTACCTATATAGAAAAACATATAACCCGCTTCCGGCAAAAAGTGGTTTTGCGCAGTCACTGTATAACCAAGCCCCTGATTGTCGCGCAGCTCACGGAACAAGATGCCGCTCTGGTTGCTCAACGCAATTTGCAAAAGCTCCAAGCCCACAGCGTCGGGATGGTTTGAAGGAACCCCCTTAAACATCATAAGCAAGTGTCCTTGCTCGCGACCTGCTAAGTGTAAATCAAGACGCGCGTCTGTGCCCCACGCAGGCGCTTTGATGTCTACGCTTGCGCTCGTAGGCGCGGGCAAGGATTTCGCAAATGCAATGACATCATCCCTGTCATAGCTGCCTGCCACAGCCAGCACCCATGGCTGCGCTTTTTGCTTTTCCCAAAAAGATACTATCATATCCTTTGTTATCTTTTCTACACCCTCAATGGTGCCAAGGGACTTAAAGCCATAAGGATGCTGTCCTGCAAAAAGAAATGGGGGAATATTTGCAAAAGCGAGACCCAGCGCTTGATCGTCACGCGAACGAATGGCTGCAATTTGATTGGTCTTTTCTCGCGCGACTTCTTCCTCTGCAAAGGCAGGCTGCGTCAGCACCGCACGAAAGAGCGTAAACAAATCTGCGTCAAAGCGCGTCGGTTCCTTCATGGACATCCCAAACACTTGACGACCTGCAAAGGCGCCAATGGCTGCGGCGCGTTCTGCCAAGTAATTTTCCATCTCCGGCGCTGTCATGCCATCCTTGCCACTCGTGCCAGAAGTGAGCACGCGAGCTGTGAGGGAAGCAAGGCCTTGCTCATCAGGACTCTGGAGGCTGTTGCCGCCGGTAAAATATAAATCTACAGCCGTGTATGGCATGGTCGTATCGGGAATAAGAATAAGCTTACGCCCTTGTCCAAGTTCGATGGTTTCAGTTTGCCCGCCCACAGCGGCAGTGTGTGCGTGCTTTTTTTGCGCAGGCGCAGGCCAATGAGCATGCAGCTCCTTTTGAAAGTCCGGCCACTGCCTGTCTTTATCCTTAGTGGGTGTTAAGACAGCAACACTCAGCCTTTGTGGCACAAGCCACATATCCATAGCTTCTTGCACTTGGTCGAGAGTGACGCTCTTAATATCTGCCAACATATTTCTTTCGCCCTGCGCTCCGCCATAAAAAAGCTCGAGCTGTCCTTTCCACGAAGCAAGGCCGGAGAGTGTTTCCTTTGTGCGCTGGAAGCTGTCTTCAATGAGGAGTTGTGCGCGTGCAAGGTCTTTCTCAGAAAAGACGGAGGCTTTCAAGCCTGAAAGATCAGCCACAAATTCCTTCCAGAAAGCGTCTACTTTGTCTGCATCAAGCTGCACAGTGAAATACAACATGCCTACGCGCTCAAAGGTATAATTACCCACAGAAATATTATCTACCAATTGCTTTTCATACTTGTATTTTTGATACAAATACGAGGTCGCATCACCGCCAAGCATATGTGCCATGAGCGACAAGGGAACCGAGCGCACATCTTCATCGCCCGGCGCAGGCAAGGCCATGCCAAGATATACTTTATTCCACGCTCCTGCTTCCACACTCACCGACGCATTATACATATTTTCAGGATTAAGTGGCATAACAGGCAACATGTCCGCGCTGTTCTCAAGGTCGCCATACAGTTTTTTTACCTCGTCTAGCACTTGTGCGGGGTCCACATTGCCCACCACAACGAGGAGCATATTTTGTGGCTGGTAATACTTGGCTATATAGTTGCGCATGCTTTCGGGGGTGATGGCATTGATGGTGTCCACATAGCCGATGATGGGGCGAGAATACGTCGTGCCCTTCAAAGCCTGCTTTTGCAGCTCGTGAAAAATACGCGTGCCGGGGCTGTCCTTACCTCTTTGCAATTCTGCCAGCACAACCTTCTTCTCAGACTCAAGCTCTGCCGCATCAAGTGTGGGATGAAAAGCCATATCCTTCACCACATCCAAGCCCAGCGCCCAATGCGCGGAAGGTAAATCCGTCAAATAGACAGTATAGTCAAAGCTTGTGGCAGCATTCAAATAACCGCCGACAGCCTCCACATCCTTGGCGATGCCTCCCTTGGGTCTTTTGTCCGTCCCTTTAAAAACCATATGCTCCAGCACATGACTTATGCCTGCCTCGTCCTCTGTTTCATAGGCAGAACCCGCCCGCACATAGAGGCGTGTGGATACAAGGGGAAAGCGTTCGTCTTGTAAGATGTATACGCGTAAACCGTTCTGGAGGGTGACAATATTTGCCGGGTCGGAAAAAAGGATGTTCGGGTCAAGCCCAGTATCTTGGGCTTGTGTACTTGCCTGCGCAAGGGAAGTGAGCATAAAAACTCCCATGAGTAAGAGTGGCAAAAAAGCGCACCGACGTTTTCGGCACAGCATGGTTTTATATGACATAGTATTTCTCCTCAAGTTAAGTATCTATAAAAATATGCCAAACATATCATTAGTCAATATGTTTGGCATAAAAAATCTCTGTTGTGCACACATCATGGCAATAGGTGCGCACACCATAAAGCCTTGAAATTTAATGCAACACTTGTTGTCGTGTAAAGCTTGCGTAAGCCTCACGCACGGCAATATATGGATCCACGGCGATGGCATTCGTGTCCTTATACAAATCGAGCATTGACCCAATATCATTGAAGCGCAAGCCGCCTTCCGTATATGAGTAGGTATAATCCCATGGGTTTGGTAAATAACGGCTTGGTGACAGGGCAAAGTTCCCTGCCATGCCCACTGTACTGCGCAAAGAGCTTGGGCCAATCACAGGCCACACCAAGTAAAAACCGTGACCAAAACCCCAATAGCCAAGGGTTTGCCCAAAGCTTTCGCCGCCGGGGGGCACGGGGACGACAGTTTTATGTCGCTTGGCAACATCAATAAAACCACCTAAGCCTACAGTTGTATTGATGAAAAATCTGCCAAACTCCACGCCCGCCAGCTGAAACTTGCCTTGCAACAAACTATTCACAAAGCGCACAGGGAACAAGAGGTTTGAAAAGAAGTTACTCAAGCCCGATTGCACAGGCTCTGGCATAACAGCATCATACACAGTATACACAGGGTCTATAATGTAGAGATAGAATATGTCGTTAAACCCAAACCAAAAGCGGTTCCACGGCTCCAAGGGGTCGGCGATGGTCTGCGTCGGCATGGCGTCATAGTCGTCCAAGGCGTCCACATCCGCAAGACCCTCTTCAAGCTCCATCAGCATTTCCATCCTCTCGAGCTGACCGCGTTCATAATTCGCATCCGCAGCACCTCGTCCTGCTGTTTCAGCGCAAAATATGGGCGCAGCAACAGAATGCAAAAGCAGGCTCGCAACCACAAGACTCACAAGAAATTTATTTATTCTCATATGTTTTTTCCCGTACAACTTGAGCACGCTCTTTTACACGAGCAATAAGTTCTTCCGGGCTGTCACTCGTCAAAATATTTGCAAACTGTGAGCGGAAGTTCTTCACAAGGCTCATATTTTCAATGAGCACATCATAAATATACCACTTGCCATTCTTGGGAAGCATGCGGTAAGCCATGGGGATTTTTTGATTATTCCCGATGGTCACGATGGATGAAATCTCCACGCGCGTCCCTGCATTGTTCGCTCGTTGACCCGTATAGATAATGGTTTCGCCATTATAATTGTCGATGCTGTCAAGGTAGGTTGCAAAGAGAAGTTCTGCAAATGCCTCACTAAAAGCCTTTTTTTGCGTGGCATTAAAATTGCGCCAATGCGGCCCCACGGTGCGCATAGAAAAGGCTTCAAAATCAAAAATGGCGTATACATCTTTTTTGATTTTCTCTTGCAAAGCCTTGCGCGTCGCAGGGTTTGCATAGGCAGGATTTTTCACATGCTCCACAAGGCCTGTAATAGCAGCCTCGAGCTGCTTTTGTGCCTCATCTTGCGGAGAAGCAAAACCCACTGTGGCCATAAAAAGGCACGATAAAAGTACAGTAGAAAGCATTAAAGCACGCATTATACACCTCCAAAGGCAAATTTACTGAGAAGAGACTCTAAATCCACGGGAGCCTCCGTATCAACAATTTCATCCCCATTTGACAAAAGCAAGTCGGAAGCACCCGGGGCAAGACTCACATACTTATCGCCAATCAAACCGCTCGTCTTAATTGATGCTATGGTGTCGTCCGTAAGTTGTATTTCTTCATCCAAGGCCAAGGTGACAACGGCCTGAAATGTCGGCGTCAAATGGATGGCAGAAACACGCCCCACATGGACACCCGCAAGCTCTACCCCTGCGCCCACACGAAGCCCCGCTACAGAACTAAAGCGTGCCTGTAGCTGAAAACTGTGTGTGTCAAAGACTTCCATACGCCCTAGCTTCACTGTCAAATACGCTGTACACAAAAGACCTATGAGGACAAAGACGCCAACGGCGATATTACGAGTATTGTTCATACAATTTCCTACAGTATTCTCATAAAAAGATGTTATAAAACACACTCTGCACCTAGCAAGCCGCAGGCACAAGTGCCAACAAGCACATCCTAAAAAGGCGTCATAAATATTTTCAGCGCATCATAAGGCAGCAAATATAGCCTTGCAACTTAATAAACACGACCTAGGCATTTTGTCCAGAAGTTTTATGACAAAAGCGTTAAAAATATTCATTGACCTGTAATAGACATTTTCCTAAAGAATATCTTTAGGGAGAGTTCCTAAAGACCCTTGTCAATTTTTCCGATATTGCGCTCCAAAAATGCGCGTAAGTACACATCTTGCGTTTGCATCAATTCTTGAAGCGAGCCACAAAAACGCGCTGCCCCTTCGTGCAGCACAAGCACATGGTCGGCAATACATTTGAGGCTATCAAGATCATGACTCACCACAGCCATGGTCATTTGCGGAAAATGCTCCTTCATGGAGAGCAAGAGTTCGTCCATTTGTGCGGCTGTGAGGGGATCGAGGCCAGATGTAGGTTCGTCGCAGAGTAAGATAGGTGGGTCAGTAATAATAGCACGGGCAAGACCAGCTCTTTTGCGCATGCCCTCGGAAAGCTGACCGGGATACAAATGCGCCGCATCGCCAAGCCCCACAAGGGTCAAAGTATGCATGGCTGCCTCTTCAATGTCCTTGCGCGATTGGCTCGTCCGTTCATGCAAGGGTAATGCCACATTGTCCAAGAGTGTCAAGGCGCCGAGCAAGGCGCCGTCTTGAAACAGCATGCCCATGGTTCGGCGTAAGCGCCGAAATTCCTCTGTAGGCAGGGAAAAAAAGTCGGCGCCTCCAAGGAGGATTTTTCCGGAAATTGGACGCGAAAGCCCCACAAGATGTCGCAAGAGTGTGGATTTTCCGCTTCCCGATCCGCCTAAAATGACAGATATTTTTCCCGCAGGCAGCGTTGCATCAATATCCTTCAAGATGGCTACGCCGTCATAGCCCATGGTACATTTTTCAAAAACTATATCGTATGATTGCATATAACTTCCGCTCGTTGCCTGTTGGAAAACTCACATTTTCAGACCGTTCAAAATTGGTTAAATACAAGGAAAAATACACATGCAGGGCGCGCCGTGTATACAGACATACATAAGCGACTGCCCGAAGGGTGCGAAGCAGAGCTCTTAGTCGAGTCTTCGAGGCTTAGAGATACAGATAGCAACGCTGTCGCAAAGCTTTCGTTAACGCCGCAGTTTGCCCTTTTTCAGCGGATTGCCCTTTTTCAGCGGTCTGTCAAAGGAGAATAGATGTCAGTACATAGTCAGCCACAAGGATGAGACTGCACGCAAGCACCACCGCAGACGTTGTGGCATTGCCCACAGCAGCAGGCCCCACACTGTCACGACGCATATGCGTATAATAGCCCTGATGGCAGCAAACCGTATTCACAATGACAGCAAAAATAATGGATTTCAAAAATCCCCCCGTCACATCAGCCATGGTAACATTCTGCTCAATACTATAAATATAAGCGCCTTCATTGATGCCCAGCATGAGCACACCCGTCAAATATCCCCCAAGCATGCCAATGACGTCAAAAATAGCTGTAAGGAGCGGAAAAATAAGTAAGCATGCCAAAAGACGCGGGCTTACCAAGTAGCCCACAGGGTGAATATCCATGACCTCAAGGGCGTCGATTTGGTCAGATATGCGCATGACACCGATTTCAGCC
Source organism: uncultured Desulfovibrionaceae bacterium (assembly GCA_964369255.1). Taxonomy (GTDB): domain Bacteria; phylum Desulfobacterota; class Desulfovibrionia; order Desulfovibrionales; family Desulfovibrionaceae; genus CAYJAD01. The sequence goes on along the minus strand of CAYJGA010000014.1, from coordinate 215 downwards.
GTCATGGCAGAACCGGCGCGCCCCGTGAGCATGATTGCCGTGAGTACGGGGCCAAGCTCCCGAATAAGCGTCAAAGAGATAGCCGCTCCAAGCATGCTCGTGGAACCAAACTTCACAAGCGTGTAATACCCCTGCAAACCAAGCACCATACCACAAAACACGCCAATGAGCATAATGAGGAAGAGGGACTTTGCCCCGATGCTGTGTATTTGGTC
>CAYJGA010000013.1:0-14932 GCA_964369255.1 uncultured Desulfovibrionaceae bacterium | reverse complement strand
TGTAGAGCAGTGTGGGCGTGTCGGGGAGGTGGGTGTGAGTCATGGGAGCGTCGGTAAAAATCATGCTTTCATAACCTGCCGCTTCCCGTGTGTCCTTATCCTCGTCCCTTCCTTCATTTTGTGCGAAATAGTAGTAAATGCCTTCGCGTTCAAGGTGGGCATTTATAAAATCAAACGTACATTCGTTGTATTGCATACTAAATTCACGGACGGGATACTCGTGATGCAAAATAAAATCATGTTTGGGCGCGATGATGCCGCACTGCCCCATGGCATCGGAAACAATATGTTGCACAGTTTTATCAAGGAAGATGGCATTGTCCACAGTACGCTTTAAGGCCATGCATTGAGGCACGAGGCGTACTGTGTAGAATGTCCAGCCATTTATGTGTGCGCCTTGGGTGATTTTTGCGGCAAAACCGTGAATGTGGACGGGCGCGCCGTGGTCACGCGTGATGGTGAGGGTGCAGCGCGACAGGCTGAGAGTATCAATGCAAATGCGGGTGGAGGGGCTGCTGTCGCGAGCGTTTGTGTGAGCGTCTTTCTGGACTTCTTCGTGCAAATCTTCTTTATTTATGAGAGTGATGTCAAATATATAGGGTGTGCTCATGGCTTCTATGCCGGAAAAGCGTACCACCTTGCAGCTATGGTTCTTGGGCAAGGCGTGAGAGTGAAAAAGAAATCGTTCGTGCAAGTTCTGGTGCTGAGGCTTTTGTTCGTGCGAGTTTTGCTGGTTCATATATTCTCCGATGCTGCTATGCTGTGTCGTTGGAAACGCTTTGGAGCTTATCCTATGGCAATGATGCCACTGGCATCTATAGTCAATTTGCCTGATTTGCCCTCAAAGTTCCCCCATGTGCCCTTGAGTGCGATGGTATTGCCATCAAGCGTAATACCTGCGCCCTTACTCGTAATGCTGGACGCACCGCTGGTGAGGCTAAATTCCTCGTTTTTGAGCGTCATTTTGTCATTATTTATCTCTAATGAGGCTGCATCGTCCTTTGTCTTGAGTGTGACGACTTTATCCTTAAGCTCAAGGGTGGCACTTTCTGTGTGTGTCAACACTGTAGATTCATTCTTTGTAAAGGTCAAATGTGATGCGTCCGTATTGGGGTATATATGATATAATGCACTAAACTCATTGTAGAATCCAAGTTCTGAACCTCGCCCATCCTTTGAGGTGTAGGTTATGGAGAGAAGATTGTCTGTACTGTCATCCACATTACTTTGCTGTATGCTGAGCTCTTTTCCGCAATTTTTCATGCGCAAAGCTTGTGTGTCGTCGTTGTTGTCGAGACTTAATGTGGAGTATGCTTGTGAGAGAGGCAGTGCGTTTAAAGTCTCTGCAAGCTCGAGTGCTTCCTTGTAGCGCTCGATGGCCTCAGGTGCTTTTTTGGCGAAGCTTCTTCTTTTGTACGCCGCGAAGGGGTTAATGGCGCTGAGGGTGGCATTGTCCGCATCAGCGATATTCGCATTGATGAAATCAATGGTGTCGAGGGGCATTTTCTGGAGTGTGGCAACGAGAGGATCCCTATACGTTGCGGCGTCGTCAAACCTGTTGCTTATGTTGATTGCTTTTGCACTGCGCAAGGTGAGGTGCTCTGTGCCAAACATTTCTGTATCTTTTAGCCCTACGATGCGTGCTTGCTCTGTTTCTGCCACAATAAAGGTTTTTTCGCTGTCAATGCCAAAGTAGTTTTCATGGATGGACACATGCTTTTCGGCGGGTGTGGTGTCTACAAAATCGCACGCTTGGGGGATTGTGAGCAGGGAAATGCCGTCAGCTGCGGAAAAATAGCTGTGCGTACTTGTGGAGGCAAGGTTCTTTGTGGAGGCAATTTTTACACCGCCATGGGGGACGTCCCAATCGGTGACAGCGCGCTTGTAGCTGAGATAGTTGAGCATGAGTTCGGCCACAAGCTCCGAGCTGTTGACAACTGTTGTGCGCAATTGCGCATTTTTTCTGTGCGCAAGCTTTTGTGCTTTCGACGCGTCAAGGTCGCTCAAGAATTTTTTGTAGACCTTTTCATAGGCTTCCATTTTTTCGCTTTCCGTCATGGCGGCGACAGCCGCTTGGGCTTCCTTCATGAGGTCTGCTTCGCGCATGGCATAGGATTTTTTTATGGCTACAATTTCCTCTGCGCATTGCTTATCATACTTTTCCGTAATAGTGAAAGTTTTCCCCACTTTATCTTTATCATCGGAGGGGATGCTGTTTATTTCGACGTTCTTTTGCGCTTCTATTTCTTTACGCTTCGCTTCGCACTCCGCTTTGCACGCTTCATCCCATTCGTGTTTTTTTTGATTGTATAAGGTGAGGTATTTATCCTCTATGAGCACAGTGTCATGGCTTCGATTTAAAAAATCCACCTGTTGCGATGTGGTTTCACGGGTAAGATCTTGTTGAAACTGTCTGTCGTCTTCATAGCCTTGACTGACGCCGGCGACCGCTTTGTTGATCTGCGCTCCCACATAGGCCACTAAAAATGTTTTGACAAGACCGCTACGCAGCTTGTCGCCCTCGATAACGAGGCGTAAAGAGTTTTTTGCATCGGAGGCACCGAGAACAGCCCCATAGGGGCTTGGCATTTTTCCTATGCTGCCGCCCCATGTGTCATAGGCATGAGCCATGGTGGCGCCGAGGGCGCCCACAGTTTTGAGTGTTGTTGTGGCTATATCCCAATTTTCCGCAGCCTCACTCTTGCCTTGCGCATCTTGTGCGGCGGAGATATCGTCAGAACTTGCGATGAGTTTTTTTTCTGCATCCTCTCGCTTCCACGTCGCCTCTTGGGCTTTGAGGGTCGCCACTTTCAAATCTTTTTCTGCTCGGATTTTTTCGTTGCCTGTGGCGCTTTCGGCGGTGGCTGTACATTGTGTGAGATAGTCTTTTGCTGTTTTTTCGGCGACTTCTGCCTCTTGTAGGTCTATTGCTGCTTGCTGTTGTGCGGCAAGCGCGTCGCTGACGGAGCTTGCACCTGCGGCAGCGTCGGCATTGTTTTGCCGCAGTGTCTCTGTGACATTTGCCAAGACGCCGCTTGCTGTTGTCATGATGGTGGCGGGCGCAAGGCTTCTTAAGACTGAAAGTTCGTTGAATGTCCCGCTTGAGGATTTTGTGAAGAGTGTCGCAAAGTTCGTCGCGGCGACGGTGGAGAATTGTGTGTAATTGTCCGTGCGCAAAAATGCTTGGTCAAGACTTCCGCTGGACATGAACATTCCGGAACGTCCGCTGCCCGTGCTCAGATTAAATCCTTGCTTTTGCGGGGAATCATTGAATGTCAGAGCGCCGCCGCAGGCGCTCGTCATGCCAGAAAACATGGCATTGGTGGCATTGTCGGTGAAACCGGTTTGCGGATTACCCAAGGCGCCGGCGATGAATGGCCTGTCAGGGTTGCCATCCAGAAAGGCAATAATGACTTCTACACCTGGGTCGAGGGGGAAGGAGGTGCCATAACCTGCGCCCACAGAAGGCTGGGCGCGTCTGATCCAGCACGAGGCTTTGCCGCTGGCTCGACCTGATGTATCTTGCGGAAAGACAACTTTGTATCGTCCGAGGTTATCAATTTCCGGTGTAGGGGAATCGGAAGAGGCGTCGATAAAGGCGTGGATGACGCCGGGGATTTTTCTGCGCTCTGTCTTGCGTTCGAGGCGAAATGGCAGGCCTTCCTTGATGCATGTGAAGCTGTTGCGATAATAGAAGGAGTCTGCGCTTTGCCCAAGTGCGACGCCAAGTACTGAGGAGAGGTATCCTTCTTGGCTTCCTTCGTGCACCGTGTCTGTGGTGAAGTAGGTGGTATTCCAGTCTTCATCGTAGTGATCTGTGAGCGTAAATATGTAGCCAGGGCGCATGAGGGGGACGGAGCTTGTGCCATGGTAGAGGGTGCTGCGACAGCGCAAGGCATCGGCGCGTATTTCGGCAAGGCGCTTGCCTTCCGGAGAGGTGCTGAATCCGTCGCTATAGAAGAACAAGGAGCCGAGGCCGTTTGCGTCTACAGTGGCTGTGGCTTCAATGGTGAGTGTGGGATTTTTCCAGTCATAATCCCGCACATATATTTCCTTGGGCAAGGGAACTTGGTGGCGTGTCATGGTGGTGATGACTTCGTCATAGTGTCCACCTTCAAGGCCGCTTGTGGGATAATAGCGCAAACTACTTAAACCATCCATGTGCGTATGGGTCATGGGGGCGTCGGTGAATATGATGTGTTCGCGGTCTTCTTGTTGGTCAAAAAAGTAATAGATGCCTTCGCGTTCTATGAGGGAGCGTGTGTAATCATAGACATTTTCATTGTACTGCATGCAAAATTCGTGGACAGGGTAACTATTATGCAGCGTAAAGGTGTGCGTGGGTTTGAGGATGCCGCAGTTGCCCCACGCTTCTTCGAGAATTTGTTGAATGTTTTTGTTTAGGTATATGCAATTTTGTACAATGTTTTTCAGTTTGGCAAGTTGTGGTTCAAGGTGGACAGTATACACTGTCCAGCCTTGTATTTGTTGGCCTTGAGAAACGGACGTGAGATAGCCATGAAAAAAGGCAGGCGAGGCTTTTTTTCTGTCAATACGAAACATACAGGGCGCAGAGAGCAGGGCGTCTGTGTTGAGGGGGTGGCGACTGAGAAGCTGTATCGTGAAGTCATACAATTTGCCAAGTCCTTCTGTTCCTTGAAAGCGCACGACTTTGCACTCATGGTCTTCGGGCAGCGCATGAGAATGGAAGGTGAAGCGTTCATAAAGCGTGGTGTAATCCGTAAAATTTGACGTTTGCATGTATCCTCCTTGTGTCGCGCTGTTCGTGCTCATGTTAGCCTATCTGTATCATCTTGCTATTGATGGTATAGGTTCCATTATTGAGTTTCAATGTCGTATCCCCGCCTTTGATGACAGTCCCTTTTTTGCCGGAGATGTTGAAGGTATTGTTTGCTGTCTGAAATATGCTGTCATTGCTGATTATTATGACTTTTTTCTTGGATTTAATAAAGATGCCGTCCGTCTCTGCTTTTATGCTGTGCTGAGGGTCGTTTTTTGATGAATCTGCCAATGCAAAACTGTCTGCTTTGAGTAAAAGTGTGCTGTTTGTGCCATAAGAGAGTTTCGCCGCGTCATTATTCAGGGTGAGCGTCGATTGCTTATCTGCATGACCCGCAGCGACGCCCGCAGCGTTATAGGCCAACATAACCTGTGATTTATCCACGGAGAGGGTGCCGAGGCATGTTGTCTTGTCTGCTTTGACGAATGATACTTGGAGAGTATTGCTCTGCCCATCGTCCAGCGCTACTTGCTTGAGAGAAAGGGTTTTACCTGTATTTTCAAGCGACAATGATTGTTGCGCTGTGGCATTGTCCAAGGTGATGTTTGCATGTGCCTCGGTGAGTGTGAGCGCTGTGAGCTTCGTTGTCAACGCTTGCTCTGCTATGAGTGCTTGTTGTGCCTTGTCGTGTACTGCTTGGGCTTCTGCTATTTGTGTTGGGTCGCCGCCGGCCAATGCTTGCAGGGTCGCCGCTGCTGCATTGAAGGCTATAAGCTTTGCGCTGTGTGGGTTAAATTTGTTGAGACTTGCGCACAAGGGGTCTTGATGTGTTGCTTTGTCGTTGAAGAGGTTGGTGATGGTGACGGTTTGCGCACTCTTCATGTTGAGCGTCGTGGTGCCAAGAATATCTGTATTTTCAAGCCCCACAATGCGGATTTGTTCCGATTCTGCGGCGATAAATGTTTTTGATTTATCGATGCCATGGAAATTGTGATGTGTTTCTTCGAGTGTAGGCGCCGGCACTGCATTTGGGTAGAGACTGGACACGGGCAATGAGAGGAGGGAAATGCCCTTTTCAGCGGCCATATAGCTGTGCTGTGCTGTGTTGACGACAATATTTTGTGTGGAATCCAGCTTGAGGCCGCCATAGGTTTCGGTGCTTGGTGTCGTGTTTTTCCACATGGTGAGAAGAGCGACAAACTCTGCTATCAGCTCCGGAGTTTTTGAGGCAAGGATGGAGTGCGCGTATGCTTCTTTTTTTTGCTGTAGCTTGTGTTTATAGCTGGCATCAATGCTTTCATAATAGCGTTTTTGAAGTGCATCAAGCCTTTCATCCTTGGCACTTGCATTCAATGCGTTGAGATTAGCGTCGGCTTGTGCTTTTAAATCTGTTTCTTCAAGGGAAACTTTTATGTTGGCACGTTCTTCGGATATACTTTCTTCCTGCATTATAGCTTCAACACGCTCTTGACGCAGTCGTTGAAACTCCGCTTCTTTGAGGTATGCGTCTTCCTTGTCATGGAAGGCGAGCTTTGCCGTATCGCGTTCAGTTTGCAGTTTCTTTTCGTCTTGTTCAAGAATTGATCCGCCTTTGCAGTGTTGCATAACATCTGCGTAGGTACGCGCTATAAAGGACGCTGTCGTAAAGCCCGCTATGGTATTTAAGCGGCTCTGCGTGGGCTTGACAGAAAACTTGAGTGCAGTTTTGCTGTCTTGCGTTGTCAGTGTGGCCGTATAGGGGGCAACGGCTTGTGGTGAGTTTTTTCTGTATTCTTGAATGTTTTTGCCTACTGTATAGGCGGTATTAAGAAGTTTGAGGCTCGTCACAATGCCATTCCACGCACTTTTGCGTTGTGTTTTTCCTTTAAGGCCTTGTGAGGCCTTGAGCGCTTTTTCAGCATCTGTGTGTGTATTTTTGCTGGTGTTGTATTTGAGCTGTGCAATGTCCTTGTTTTTTTGTGCTGTTTTTAGCGCTGCTTGTGCATTGTTGTCTCGCGCTTGCGCCGCAGTTTTTTCTGTATCGCTTGCATTGGGATTGTTCTTGGTCGCTTCAAGCGCCGTTGCGGCATTTGCTGCTTCGGTTTTTGCGTCCTCGTAACTTGTATTTGCGCTTTCCAGTGAGGCTTGTGCGCCATAAAGCTTTTGAGCCGCATCACGCTCTGTATTTGTTGCTTTGTTTATATCACTTTCCACGCCCGCAAGGTCTGTATCTCCGGGCTTTTGGAAGCCTTCCATGAACTGTGTTATAGAGCTGAGAGCGAGAACTAATAAGGCTTCTGTATCCATTGATGGATCGGCGGAGAGAGAAGCATTCAGGCCACTTTTGAAGGAAGACGCGACACTGCTGAGAGCGTTGGAAGCCACTGTGGAGAGGTGGGCATTGTAGTCACTTTGCCAAAAAGCGGAGTCCATACTGCCCGAGGCCATAAGAAAGCCGGAGCGTCCGCTGCCTGTGGCAAGGTTCAAGCCTTGCCCTTGGGGGCTGTCGTTGAAGGTTACACCACCGCCGCCGCCTGTGCGTATGCCGGAAAAGGTGGTTTCGTCATTGTCGGGATACCCCGTTTCTGCATTGCTTAATGCACCTGAGATAAAGGGTTTATCAGGGTTTCCATCCATAAAGCTTATAAGCACTTCGATGCCGGGTGTGAGGGGAAAGGAGGTGCCATAGCCCACGCCGACAGAGGGTTGCAGGCGACGCACCCAGCATGAGGCAGTGCCACTGCCTCTGCCAGAAGTATCGTGAGGGAATATGACCTTATATCGTCCAAGCCCGTCAATTTCTGCCATGGTGGAGTCGGATGCAGAGTCGATAAAGGCGTTGATCATGCCAGAGATTTTCTTGCGCTCTGTGCGGCGTTCAGGACGGAATTGCACAGAATCTGGAATGCATGTGAAGGAGTTTCTGTAGTAGAGCTTATCTGAAGGGTGCTGGAGTGTCAGCCCAAGAACAGAGGACAAATAGGCCTCTTGACTGCCCTCGTGGGTCACATCGGTGATGAGGTACGAGGCGTTGAAAGCCTCGTCGTAATGGTCTTCCAGTGTGAAGAGGTAACCGGGGCTGATTGTTGGCACGGAGCTTGTGCCTGTGAATGTCTTGGCACGACATTGCAAGGCTTCTGCGCGTATATCGGCAAGGCGTTGGCCTTCTGCTTTGGAAGCGAAGCCGTCCCCATAAAAAAAGAGGGTGCCAAGGCCTTGCTCGTCCACATTGGCCGTCGCCTCAATGGAGAGGTTGGGTTTTTGCCAGTCATAATCGCGCACGCGTATTTCTTTTGGCAGGGGGACTTGGTTCATGACGAAGGAAACAATCACTTCTTCTGTGTTGTTCACTTCAAGCCCTGATGTGGGATAGTAGCGCAAGTACCTGCTGTCTTCAAGGTAGGTGTGTGTGATGGGTGAGTCGGTGAAGGCGATACTTTCGCCGTCTTTGTTTTGTTCAAAGTAGTAGTAAATGCCGTCGCGCTCTAAATGAAATGCCATGAAATCAAAAACATTTTCATTGTACTGCATGCTAAATTCATGGGTGGGATATGCTTTATGGAGGAGGAAGTTGTGCTTCGGCGCCATGACGCCGCAGTTTCCGAGGGCGTCTTCCACAATGCTTTGGGTGTTTTTATTCAAATAAATGCAGTTTTGCACGATATGACGGAGCTTTGCGAATTGTGGTTGAAGGGTGACAGTGTAGAATGTCCAGCCATTGATGTGTCCGCCTTGACTCAGAGCAGTAGGATAACCATGAAAGGTGACAGGGCTGTTATCACCTCGTTCAATACGCAGGCTTGCGGGGGTGGCAAGGAGCGCCGAGGTGTTTATAGGGGTATTGCTCATGAGCTGAATTTCAAAGGAATAGAGCGTATTGAAGCCCTCTGTACCGGAAAATCGCACGACTTTGCATTTGCCAGCACTGGCAGAGGCAGAGGACAGGGCGTTGGAGTGAAATGTGAAGCGTTCCGTCTTTGCGTATGAGTCTTGATGCATATAAAAGCTCCTTTAGACGTTCACAGTATGCTTAATATCGTGAAAGATAATGGGTCACCCGTGGCAATGGTGCATGGGGGTTGTTTAAAAATGTTCCGTTGCCGAGTCCTTTATTGCTCGCACAGCCAAGACACATGCCTGCATTCTGCGTCTGTTCATGGGCGTGGAGTACGAGGTCGTACTCAAGGGGGTCAAAGAGAAATTGACGTAAAAAGTATATGAGGCTTTGTCGTTTTTTTCCCTTGGCGCCATAGCTTGTGATGGCGGCGGCATCGAGGTCGTATAAGTGGATGAAAAATTTTCCTTCTATATCGTGCACACGCAGACCAATCACAGCATCGCCCAAGGTTGCCGCGGCGCTGCCAAGGGTGCAGCGCTGTTCGCGTGGAATGGGGAGTTTTCTTTGGACGCATTCTTCAATGTGAATGCGTCGCAGGCCTGTGTGCAACATGAGTGCTCTTTGTAGGGAATAGGCCGAGCGCTGTTGTTTGGCAAAAAAGCCGATATAGCGCAAGTCTGCCATATTCACATGAGCGTCACGGCGCAGTTCCTCTCCGCCAAAGCCAAGGAAGCAATACTGCATGTGCAAGGATTGGGCGTCGTGTTGCTCAAGTGTTCTCAAAGGAAGCTTGTAGTGGTTAAAGGCGCGATAATAAAGTTGATAAAGGGCTTGGTTAAAAATATTCAAAAAGTCGCGGCTGGCGCTGTAATCGAGGCGTGCTTCCTCAATCAATTCTTCTGTGTAGAATGTGGGCAGAGGGCTTGAGGTGCCATAGAGCGCAAGGAAGGTGGCTGTCAACTCATAGAGCGGATGATACGCATTTTTGGCAGGCGCGTCCTTGTCTTGCTTTGTCTCAGCGCTTAGACTGTTGTGTGGACTGTTGTGTGCGTTGTCCTGCTCGCGCGGAGGCAGTGGGACAAGGGCAGCAATGTCGGTGCTTGGGTGTCCGAGGGTAAGCTCCGGAATAACCTTCAAGCCATGTTTTAAGAATGCCTCATGACTGCCATAGGCATGGCTGAGATGTAAGGCCATAAGGCGCACAGCTTGTACAAAGGAGTATGACCGCGGCGCCTTGAGCAGAGCGTCTATTATAGGAGGGTTTTGCTGCCCAGTCGCGGATTCCATATGAAGTTTTCTCCCGAAATATTGTCACGCATATAGAGGCGTATGAAGGTGTTTAAGGGGGCGCATCGTCCAAAAATATGTTCCAAAACAGAACCAAACATGAACATTTCCCCCAGCGACGCAAAGCCTGTATTGTCACATTCAAGATAGAGGCGTTGCCCGCGCAGGAGGCGACCTTTGTGGAGCATTTCCTCCGGCTGCACCGAAAAGTTATGAATGGATTCAATCCGTTTTTTGTTTATGAGAAAGTTTGTGGCGTCCGTATCGCTTACAGGTGAATACAAACGCAAGCATTCTTGCAGTGCTTTGGCAGAGGCGAGCGGCAGAAGATTTGTGTGAATATGTGAGAAAAGCTGCCATAAAATATGTGTATTGTTGGGGGGTGGTGTGGGCGCCGTGGGTTTAATGATGTTGGCAAATGTGGCCATAGCAGGAGAGGAGTCTGTGGGAACGCGCACATGGCCTGCCATAAGTAAGCTTGGCAAGGTGTGATGATAGCACAAGAGGTTTGCTGTCAGACTTTCGTCATCTTGTAACTCACCGGTGGATTGATGCAAAAGGCCGATGAAGTATTCTTGCTGTCCGTTGATGATGGATGTGACGCGTCGCAAAGAATAGACATGACTCTTTTGTGTGCGTTCGTTTGCACCAGCTTCCCCCTGTTCCCCGTGTTCCATTTGCTCATAGGAGGCATAAGGGCTGTACTTACGCATATGTCCACCACGACGAATGCCCACCACTTCCTGCACTTGAAAAATACTCATATGCCTTTCGTTGTCCCCTTCCGGGCGTAAGGGATAATCTTGGCGCTTGTGCGAAAGGAAAAAAGGAACCGCTGCATGATGAAACACATTCATCACAGGGACAGTATTGGTAAGGAGCAAATAAGGCGACACATCGTGGGTGTTTTGTGTGACAGCCGCAGGGAGGTTATGCAATTGTATATCAATGCGTACCTGCGTATCTCCACCTTGAATGAGGCCGCGTCGTATCGTGCCCAAGGTGACATAAAGAAATTTTTCAGGAAAGGCGAAGTATTCACGCAGGAGCGAAAAATCCGCGGCAGCATTCGTCTGTTCAAAAGGATTTTGCGGCGGCATGGTGAAGCGCAGCGAATTTGCCGGCATGGAGAAGCTTTGCCCGCCGCAAGTAATAGTAATACTTCGTGTGTGTCGTAAAAGCATCATATGCCACTGTGTGGCTGTCGTATAAGGCGCATTGATATAAAAGGGAATATCGCCTTCAAACCATGTATTTACCGGCGAGGACGAAGCCAGCGTCAGCGTCAGCGTACCTTCCTTGGGTCGTGTACTTTCAAAGCGTACATGACTTGAGGTGATGGGTAAAATATTCAAAGGCCGCATGACACTAAAAGGGCACACATGCGTGCCTATAGGGTCAGAATGAAGTTGTGCGCCCGCTGCCACCTGCTGAATCCCTTGCACTTGTGGCAAGGGCGTAAACTGGACTATAGTCTGGGACGGAACAGGCAAGAGCACATGGGGCGCGACAATCTCAAGGAGTGTATGCACCACTTCCGGAAAGTTTTGATCGAGGCGCTCTTCAATAAGTCCGCACAAAAAGGCCGTGCCCTCCAAAATACGTTCCACATCAGGATCGGCGCTTTGGCTGTTGAGCAAGGGAGCAATCGTAGGATGCGCCTCCGCAAAGCGTGTGCCGAGAGTACGCAGTTGCTCCAGTGATGTTTGGTAGTATTTTTTCATGGCACCGCTTCTAAGTATTTATTTTTTCGTTTGTTTTTTGTTTTTCTGAAAGGCTTGTGTGGGGGGAAACTTTTTTTCCTAAAAAAAGTTCCCCACACACAAGCCTTTCAAAAAACCTTCTAACCTCGATAAAACACTATTCGCTTTCAACTTCACCATTACCAAAACTGATTTCCAAAGCGCCTTCTTCGTCAAACTCCATACGCACTTCCTTGGGCATATCCTTGCCTGCCATATTTTCAAGAATACGACGGGAAAGCAGGGGCAATATGTGCGCAGAGATGATGGCATCAAGGTTGCGCGCGCCGGTTTCCACTTCGGAGCAGCGCATGGCCAGCGTCTGTGTCAGCTTTTCATCATACACAAGACGCATTTTGTGGTTGGCGAAGAGGCGCTTGCCGAGGGCGTCCAGCTTCAAAGTGGCGATGCGCATGAGGGCGTCTGTCTTGAGGGACGTGTAAGGGACGATGGTCATGCGCGCCAAGAGAGCGGGCTGGAAATGCTGTGACAAAATGGGACGGATGGCAGTGGTGAGCTGCTCTGCCGAAGGGATGTTTTCGGCGCACAGACCTTGCACAATGTCCGAAGCAAGATTAGAGGTCAACAAGAGAACCGTGTTGCGGAAGCTAACTTCTGTGCCTTCGCCGTCTGTGAGGACGCCCTTGTCAAAGACTTGATAGAAGAGCTGCATGACATCGCCATGGGCTTTTTCCACTTCGTCCAAGAGGACTACAGAATAAGGACGGCGGCGCACTGCCTCTGTGAGCATCCCACCTTCACCATAGCCCACATATCCCGGAGGGGAGCCAACGAGGCGAGAAATGCTGTGTCGCTCTTGAAACTCGCTCATGTTGATACTGGTCATGCAGCGCTCGTCGCCAAAGAGGGCGTCGGCAAGGGCAAGGCCTGTTTCTGTTTTCCCCACACCGGACGGCCCCACAAGGAGGAATATGCCGATGGGCTGTTGCTCTGCGCGAAGTCCCGCCTTGCTTTCTTGGATGCCGCGAGAAAGGGCGCGAAGCGCTGCCGCTTGCCCCTTGATGCGCGTGGAGAGAGTGTGCTCAAGGTCGGCGAGCATGGAGGCTTGTTCTTGCGCAAGCTTGCCCACAGGAATGCCTGTCCAGTCGGAAACGACCTTGCCAATGGTTTCCGGCGTCACTTCCACATGGATAAGAGGCGTATCACCTTGTAATTCTGTGAGGGCTTCTTGGGCTTTATGATAGGCAACGACGGCGTCGGCATAGGAGAGCGGCGCGTTTTCTGCGTCTTGTGCGGCGCTGTCTTGCGTGTCATTTTTTGGCTCTGCTGCTTCGGTCGCCGCTGCTGCTTCTGCTGCTGCTTCTGCTACTGCTTCTTCGGTCGCCGCTTCTGCTTCTGCTATTTTTTCTGCGGCCTTTGCTGTGTGCATACTGTTTCTGGCAGTGATGAGCGCTTGGGCAGCGTCGCGCTCCTGCTGCCATTTGTCGCGCAGTTCAGCGGCCTTTGCGTCCAGCTCTTCCACGGATGTGGTGAGGAAGGCGAAGCGCTCTTCGTCGATGTGGATGCCATTGTCCTTGTCGCGCTCGAGGGCATTGAGTTCGCGGGTGGCGGCTTGGGAGGCGCGTTCGAGGTCTTCCAGAGCGGCGGGCTTTGCCACAAGGTTGACTTTGACGCGCGCGCATGCGGTGTCAAGGAGGTCGATGGCTTTGTCTGGCAGGAAGCGTCCTTGAATGTATCGTCCTGCGTATTCAGCCGCTACTTGTAGGGCTTCGCCGCGGATGAGCACGCCGTGCGCTTTTTCGTAGCTGTCGCGGATGCCGCGCAAGATGAGCGTTGCAGCTTCGACGGAAGGCTCGTCAAGTTTGACAAGTTGGAAGCGGCGTGCGAGGGCGGGATCCTTTTCAAAATATTTTTTATATTCCTTCCATGTGGTGCCGGACCATGTGCGTATCTCGCCGCGGGCAAGGGCGGGCTTCATGAGGTTTGCCGCGTCGGAGCCGCCGGCGGCATTGCCGGCGCCTACAAGAAGGTGCGCTTCGTCGATAAAAAGGATGATGGGCGTGGGTGAGGATTTAATTTCGTCGAGAACACCCTTGAGGCGGCGTTCAAATTCGCCTTTAACAGAAGCGCCCGCTTCTAAAAGCCCCATGTCAAGCCCGAGGAGGGTGACACCTTGCAACATGTCGGGCACATCGCCTTCGACGATGCGCAGGGCAAGCCCTTCCATCACAGCCGTTTTGCCAACACCGGGTTCGCCTACGAGGATGGGATTATTCTTCCTGCGACGGGCTAAGATGTCTATCATTTGGCGCAATTCTTGGTCGCGACCGAAAACGGCGTCAAGCTTGCCACTGCGTGCTTTGGCGGTGAAATCTTCGCAGAAGCGCCCAAGGAAGCTTTCGCCTTCCTTAGCACCTGCGCCTTGCGAACTTGCGGAGGCGGCGGCGGCTTGCTCTTGGGCATTTTCCACAGAATTACTGACTATATCTTGAAATTTGTTAAGGAAGTTTTCGCGGTTGATGCTGCTGAAGCCTTCTGTGTAATTGCCTTGGGCATACATGGAGGGGCGGCGCAAAAAGGCCATGAGCAGTGTGCCGGAACGAATGTAGTTTAAATGGGCATCGACGGAGGTGACAAGCCATGCAGCTTCGAGGGCTTCTTGCAGGAGGGGTGAGAAGACGGGTCTGCCGGAATTGCCTGTGCGGAATTGTTCGAGGCTTTTTTGCAGTGCGTGTTGGAGTTTTTTTGTGTCGCCGCCAAAGTGTGCCAGCGCTAAAAATACGTCGGAGTTTTTCTCTTCCAAGCAGGCCAAAAAAACGTGCTCAAGTGTCACCTCGTAGTGACCTGCATTGACGGCCATGCCAGCCGCAGTGTGTAAGGCTGTGGTGCAAAACATATTGCATTTTTCGATAAGCCCTTTCATATCAACGCCAATCATGGAGACCCTCCAATGTATTTTTTTGTGAATCTGTAAGTGAAAATGGAGTGCGGCGTCAAAGAAATATGCTTCAAACGCCGCACCGAGGGATGTTATAGATTACGCTTTCCAGTCATCAACATATTCGATGTTGCCATCGTTATATGTCCACGTAATCTTTGAATACGTGAAGGAAACGCTTTCCATGTCGTGATAGGGTTTATTTTCTGGCAAGAATGTGGTGGGGGTACTCTTGTCCATGCATACGACGATGGCATTTTCCATTTTGATGGTGTAGTATTTTTCTTCAGTGCCATCTTCTTTGATGCGATAGTGGTCGATGGTGACGGTGCACTGTTCGCCCGTGCAGCAGGCTTTGTAGAGCTTGGGGCTTGCTTGGTCGAGATGCTTCGTCGCTGTAAAGGCATGATGGATACGCTGACCTGTGGGGAGACCTGTGTGTGTAT
>CAYJGA010000012.1:0-15701 GCA_964369255.1 uncultured Desulfovibrionaceae bacterium | reverse complement strand
CCCCAAGAAAAAAGCTTTCCCCCAACCCCCCTTCAAAAAAACAACTTACGCGCTTGCTCTTTGTATATTGCCGTCTTCCACAAGGAAACGCTGACTTTGCGGACAAATATCTTGCAGCATATCAGCCATGTGCGGATGACATGTAAAAAAGAGTATTTGGTGTGCCTGGGTGGTTGGCTGCGCTTGTGAGAGTTGTAGTAAGGCGCGCGCTGTTTGTTGACTGCGCTCTGGGTCAAAGTTGACAAGGACGTCGTCCATAATAAGAGGCAGCGCCATGGAATTTCTCGCATGGTGACGGATATAGGCAAGGCGCAGGGCAAGATAGAGCTGCTCTTGTGTACCACGACTGAGCACCTGCGGTGGCACAGGGTGGCCGTGGGGCGGGATAACATTGAGGGCATTGGTTTCAAGGGAGGCGGCGATGCCTTCCCATTGTCCGCCAGTAATACCTGCGAAAATTTGGGAAGCAGTGCGGATGACTTCCGGCTGACGCTCATTTTCGTATCGTGCCTTGGCAAGAAGGATGAGATGTCGCGCCACGGTATTTCGTGACCATTCGGCAGCCATGGTTTTGATGCTCTCCTCAAGATTGCGTTCCTGCTGGCGCAAGTCCGCCACATGGTCGCTACTCGTCAGGGTGCGCAATTCCGCTGTGACACCGGCGAGAGTATTCGCACACTCTTGTTCACGCACAAGCAATTCTTCTAAATCCTTTTCCTTTGTATTGATGAATATCCTGCGTTCGTATTCGTCCGTCGTGGTGAAGGACTGCAAGAAGGCATCGAAATCCGTATCTCTCGCAGCAAGAGAGAGGGCGTCTTTAAGGTCGGCTTGACGCTGAAGCAATTCTCTGCGCTGATTGTGTATAGCGGCAAGACGGAGGAAGTCTTCGCTGTCCTTGGCCTGTCCTTGACGAAGGAGCGCTTCTTCGCGCACGACAGTGTCGCTAAGTTTTGAACTTGCGACGTGTAAATCCTCTTCGTGTATGGTGAGTTCGCGCTTGTATTGCTCCTGCTGACGCGCGGCTTCTTGTGCGGCCTGCGCCTCAAAGAGCAAGGTGTCGAGGATATGAGCCCAGTCATTGCGCGCAAGCAGCTTTGCTTCAAGCGAGAGAGAGGCGCTTTCGTTGTCCGCATTCTGCGTGCTGTCCGTCTTGTCTGTGTCACCCGTATTTGCTGTGCTGTCAGGGGGTAACTTGTCGCACTCCTGCATGAGTTCGTAAAGAGGCAGGATGAGCGCTTGGCATTCCCGCTCGTGCGCTGTGATTTCTTCTTGCAGACGCAGCATTTCGCTCTCAAGACTCAAGCAACGCTCCATACAATCGAGGGTGGCGTGGAGGAGGCTTGGGGAAATGTCCAAGGGGATGGAAAGCTTTTTAAGATTTTCTTTCCACGAAGTGTGTGCGATGGCAAACTTATGCTCATTGTCTTGGACGCTTTGTGCGGCTTCTTTTTGCGCATGTAAAGCAACATCCAAATGTTGCCGCGCATTATTGACGGCGGACTCCGCTTTGAGGCGTTCTGCTTGTGCGGCGTCGGCGAGGCGGCACTTATCGAGGATTGCTTGTGAGGCGTGGAGGATGTCGTCCAATGACGCGCTCAGAGTCGGATGAGCGGACGAGTTCAGCTGATTGCCGTCATGCGCAGCGTGTTCGTCCCCGTCCATCCGAAGAGTATCCGGAGCCTCCGGGATGGGCATCGACTGCCCAAGGTATTCCGCCACAGGCCTGAGGCTTTGAAGATTATTTTTACATTCCAAAATTTTACTTTCGAGTATGCCCATTTCCATACGCGCATTGTGGACATTTTGATGCGACAACAGAGCCGCCTCCACACGGGCAAAAAATGTGCTGGCGGCATCCGGTGAAGGGATACTTTGTACATGATGCGCCATGAGTGTGTCGTGCCATGCGCGCAGCGCTTGTTGCTCCTCGGCTTGTGCTTGGGTGACAAGCTCGCGCTTTTGACGTGTACGGCGTAGCGCGTCGTCCAACTCCTCTTCGAGAATTTGAATTTCCATGACAACGCGTTCGCCCGTAGCACATTGCTCGCGTGCGGTTTCAAGGCGCAATTCCACGGCATCAAGGGTCACAGGATCCGCATCTTGAATTTCTGCCATGACACACTGCTCTTGGATTTGTCCTTCCAGTTCTGTCAAGCGTAAGGAGCTGCTTTGCAAGCGCGCCTTCATGTTGCCAAGGCTTTGTTCATAAAACTTTGTTTCCGATCCGGAACGAGGCATGCCACCTGCGAGGAAGGCCGCACCTGCCAGCACAACAAAGTAAGATGACCATTGTGTCAAAGGAATAACAAGCTGTTCTGTGATGTGTACCTCTGTGATATTGGCAAGCATGGGCAATAAAATACCGGCAACACCGCACATGACCACAAGGAGGCCGGTGATGAGCAAGAAGACGCTTTTGACGGGAGCCGGCGCCACAGAATTTTCGAGGCGTTCCTTAAGTTCTGTATGACGTTCTTTTTCCACAGAAAATGTGTTGTGCAGGTGGCGCAAATTGCGTACAGCTTTTGCGCGCACATCAAGGTGAGGGCGCGAAACTGTGTCGTTTTGCGAGCGGTGTTGTCGTGCTCTTTCCACACGGTTTCGCGCCATATCTTCGGCATCCGCAGCTTGCGCCAAGATGTTTTCATGCTGTTGCGTATTGCTGCGCGACGCCTGCACTTGGTTTGCCAAGTGCATCGCATGTTCTTGGGCATGCAAAAGTTTTTCGAGTCGCGCAGGCATAGGCTTATCAGACCCATAAAGATGAACGTGGAGCATAGCCCGGTCAAAGGCTTGTTCTGCATTGCGTTCGCTGGCATGCTTTTCCTCAAGGCTTTTTTGAGCATGTTCTATGGCGGCAAGATTTCTGCGCATATATTCGCGCCCGGCGTCGTCAAGGGCAGCCACGGGTTGTGGTACTTCGGCAAGAAGTATCTCAGCCTGTGCAAGGCTTCCTTCCATATGTGCCACGGTGGCATTTGCCTTTTCCAAGGCGGCTGTGGCGGCGACTTGCATATGCTCTGTGGTTTGGATGTCGGTGACGATTTTTTCCAAACTGTCGCGCGCAAAGAGCGAGCGATTTGTTTCGCGGATACGGTCGCATGTCCAGTCTGTACCCAAGTGAGCAAGCTGGGCATCGAGGTCTGTGCGGTGGCGCTGTAAGGCCGCTTGTAAGGGGACGATGGCGCTTTGCGCATGACGGAAGGCGCTCTTGCGTTCGCTGAGGGCTTGTAAATCTCCTCTTCGTTGCAAGAGTTTTTCGTCCACATAGCAAGCGGCGATGTCTTGCTCGAGGTTGCGACAGCGTTCTTGTTGCTTTTGCACCGTCAGCTGCGCTTGCTGGCGCTCTTTTTGCGTTTGTTCAAGGCGTATGATGCCATTTTCAGGAAAGGATTCCGTGACATACTCAAGGCGCTCGAGTGTATTGTCTATTTTGCGCCATTCTTCCCACAGTTTCCATGCGGAGAGTTGCTGCTGTGCTCTAAAAATCTGGCTTTCGCACTGCTTTCGTTCGTCGCGAAGGTCAGTTTTTTGCTGTGCCAATGCGATTTCTTGGACGCGTAAGGCATCAAAGCTTTCGCATTGCGTGCGCACATAGCTCAGTTCTTCTTGCAGCTTTTTCCATTGGGTTAAAGCGTCATTGAGGGGCAATCGGACACCCTTGGGCTTAAAAAGTCCGTCCCGCGTTTTTGCGAGTCCCTTCATGATGTCGCTGGGTGAGCGTAGACCCATGCCAAAGCTTGCGCCGTAGAGCGCTTCCTTGACGGCCTCGCCGTTCAAGCTGGAAAAAAGCTGCAATTCCGTAAGACTAAAGCCAAAAATATTACGAAAGACTTCATGAGAAATGCCACACATAAGGTCTGGCATGGTGATATGAGGCAGGGGGACGCCGTCCTTATCTGTGATGGAAACATGCTCCTTGTTGCCTGTGATATGACGCGTCAAGCGTAGGCTTCCGTGGAGCGGCGAGGTGAGTGTCATGAAGCCGCCGCAGACGCGTGCGTCGGCTATAGGAGCATACGATGTTTTGTCCTTGCTGTTGGGCAGTCCTGTAAGCATGGTGCGAAAAAACTCCAAGCAAGTAGACTTCCCCGCTTCGTTTTTTCCCAAGAATATGGAAAGGCCGGCAGGCAAGCCGTCCACATCCACATTGGCAAGTTTCCCAAAGGCATCTATATGAAAAGATGTGATATGCATTAGCCTTTCTCCATCATGTCTGCACAGAGTCGCATGGCCTCTTCCAAAAGTTTATGGGCATCTTCCCCTTGGGGAATGGGTACAATCTGCTTTGCTGTGTCGTGCTTGAGCAATGGCTCAAGGCAGGCGTATAGGAAACTGTGAAGCGCTTCCGGATCGTCATGATGCTGCGCTGCCAAGCGAAGGGTTTCGCCAAGAAGGTCGTCGCGCTGTAAGAGTTCATCCATGTGTATGGTGGGGATAGTGTCAAGCTGTATATCCTTTATCCATACATGGGGCTTTTGCCAGACTCTTTCCCGCATACGCTCAAGTAAGTCCGCAATGGCTTGAGGAGCGCGCAGGTGCTGATGTAATTCGGTGCGACCCACGAAACGCACGCGCACCATGAGTGCCTCGCAGTGCGCGGAGGCTGCGTCAACGCATTCTTGAATGGCGGTCATTGCGGCTGATTCCACAGCATCAATGCTTGAAATATCTTCAAGGTCAACGCAGAGCGTGTGCCACTCAATGGGAGAAAGGCTGTGAAATGTGGAAGCGATTTCAAAGGTATCGCCCTTGGGCGTTGCTTGTACAAGCAAGCAGCCCTTGGGCCCTTCTTCGTGGATATGGAGGCCTTGGGTGTTGCCGGAATAGGCGATAAATGGCGCGTCGCTCAGTTGGCGTGTTGTGTGGACATGTCCAAGCGCCCACGCGTCAAGCTCTGCGGCTTTGAGGTCATCCACACTACAAGGAGCATAGCGATCGGAGCCGGGAACACTGTCTACGGAGCAGTGCAGGACGCCGAGCTGGAAGAGCTGTTTGCCGTCGTGCTGTCGTGAAAATTCTTTTGCGAGGTTGCGTCCTTCACGAGCAGACGCATGACTGATGCCATGGACGATGGCTACGGGCGTGCCTTGTCGTGCTACTGTGTGGGCATCGGCGATTTCGCCGAAGATGTGTGTATTTTCTGGCCATGTCAATGTTTTAAGGCATGACGAGAGCGGGTCATGGTTGCCATGCGCCAGAAAAACGGGAATATTGTGTTTTGCAAGGCGCGTGCAGGCATCGTGCATGTGTAATTGTGCTTTAAGGCTTTGGTCTTCTTCATTATAGATGTCGCCCGCGATGACCACAAAATCCGGTCTTTCTCGCAGGCAGAGCGCCACAAGACGGTCTAGTGCTGTAAACGTGGCTTTGCGCAACTGAGCACGCAGGGCGTCATTGTCTACCTCGCGGCAGATACCCTGAAAGGCGGCGTCAAGATGCAAATCGGCCGCATGGATATATCGTACAGAAAACATGGCACAGCTTCCTTTTATGTGATTTTTTCTCGCAAAATCCTAGAAGATTTTTTAAAAAAAGCAAGTGTTTTCTGGAGACCTTAAGAGGTATTCTCACAGCATTTTAATTTTACTTTTTTTGAAAGGGGTTTGGAGGAAAGCTTTTTTTATTTTTTATTTTAAGTTTTTTTCTTGGGAGGAAAAACCCAAAAGAATATATTGAGGGAAGGCTGATGCAAGAAATGTGTGGGGAGGAACTTTTTTTTCAAAAAAAAGTTCCTCCCACAAGCCTTTCAGAAAGACAGAAATTAGTCTAGGCGTACTTGGGTGAGAAAGTACATTAGAGTAATGATGACAGCGACGATACCAAAAAGAAATTTTTTTGCTCCCGGCGACATGTGCCCCCCCTCAGTGAAATTGGAACAAATTTTTTGATTCCTTACAGAACCGCTATACTGTACACGAAATGACGGCCTTTTACCAGTGTTTTTTTACAGGCTGGGCTGAGTTTTTGTGCTTGGACTAAGAACTTGATATTGTAAAGTATCTAAAGCTTCACTGTCTCCATAAGACGGAGGCACATGCCGGCCTTGTTCAGTGTATAGAGGTGGATGCCCGGCGCGCCGCCGTCGATGAGTTGACGTATTTGTTGCGCGGCAAATTGGATGCCTACATCCCGCACGGCCTCTTCACCGCCCTTGTTGTGGGCTTCTTCCAGTTGCAAGTAGAGATTGCCCGGAATATTTGCGCCGCACAGCGCAAGAACGCGCCGTAAGGAAACAAAGCTTTGGATGGGAAGGATGCCCGGAATAACAGGCGTATTGACTTTTGCTTCGCGCAAGTCGTCTACAAGGTCAAAATACTCACGCACGTCAAAGAAAAGCTGAGTCACGACAAAGTCTGCTCCTGCACGAATTTTTGCGCGGGTATGACGCCTGTCAGCGCGAAAAGACAGGGACTCCGGATGGGGGGCGGGATAGCCTGCCACTGCGACGCCCATGTGTGGCTCGACGCGGCGAATGTGGCGCACAAGGTCTTCGGCATAACGAAATTCGCCGCTGTTCCAATCAAAGGACTCATTTGCGTGTTGTTGGGGGGGGTCGCCGCGCAGTGCGAGGACATTGTCCACGCCTGCTGCGCGTAATTGGCGCAAAAACTGTCCAATTTGCTCACCACTTGCCCCTACACAAGTCAAGTGCGCCATGGGTTCATGACCGCGTTGCTTCAACCTGCTTGTGAGCTCCAGCGTATTATCTTGAGAAGAGCCGCCCGCGCCATAGGTCACCGATGTGAAGAGGGGCTTGAGGGAGTGTAATTTATCTACGGCCTCGAAAAATGTCGGCCATTGCGCTGTATCTTTTGGCGGAAAAAACTCCAATGACACAAAAGGGCGCGAGGCGTTTTGTATAAGGTCTATTATCTTCATGGTCTTCCTCATTGGGGTTATAGGGGGGGTATCAGGGGGGTATAAATCGGTCATATGGGTGACATATGGGAATTTAGTAGGTGCATATGCCATGAATGTATACTATATCACTATACCTTGATATGTCAATATAGTTTTTTCTTGTAGCATCCTATCATTTTATAAGGACATTGACAAGGACACAGGAAAGCACTAGGTTTGCATTTTCGGGAGTATGTGTGTGCTTGTGCTCCTGTTTATGTCAACGAATTTTTTGCCTAAGGATGTTGCCCATGCTCTCGCCGCACATGCTACAAATAAAGGCCTCTGCCGGATCCGGTAAAACCTATACCATCACCAAACTTTTTTTGGATTTTCTTGCCAATACCTCAGCGGAGCCTCATAAGGGAGGCTGTCGATTGCACGAGGATATTCAGAGCAGTTGGGGCGACATTATGGCTATTACATTCACCAATGCCGCCGCCGCAGAGATGAAGGAACGGGTGCTTGTGGCATTGAAGCGTATTGCCTTGGGCAAGGACACGCACGCGCAGATTGACGCGGCGCTGGCGCGGCGCTGGGTCAACATTATTTTGCGTCAATATGGCGCACTGAATATACGCACGATTGACAGTCTTTTGCACCTTGTAGTGCGCACAGCAGCTCTTGAAAAGGAGCTGCCGCCGGATTTTGAAAACACTTTTCGTATCCAAGATATGCTTGAGCCTATTTATGAGGGGCTTTTAGAACGCGCACGGGATAAGGATGCTACTATTCTTTGGATGCTGCGCCATGTGTGCGCGTCTGTATCCTCCGGGGCGACGTTCAAGGGTTTTGGGACGGGCGCGCGTATTATAAACAACCTCATGCCCTTGGTGGAATGCGCCCTTATGCGGGAATTGCCAGCAGTGAGTCCTGCGGGCGAGATTACGGAAGCGCTTGAGGAGCTTCAAGAGGAGCGTTGTGCCGCCGCTCGCCGTCTCTTGGCGGCTATGGACGCGCTCAATGAGCAGCATGCGGCAAAGACGAAGGGAAAGACGTGTTTTAAAAGCAATGTGCGCGAAGTGATAGAGCTGTGTGCGTGTGGCGGAACGTCGACGTCGGCGTATGCGTCAAAAGAGTCCTTTGCAGAATGTGCGCGTGTGGCTTATGCGTCTACGATTTCAGAAGATATGGAAAGGGACTATGCGTACATGCGCGACAGTGTGTCCGACATATTTTTTCTGGAAAAGGCAGTGCGCGAGGCGCCCTTCATACAGCTGGCGCAGCGTATCGCCGATGAGGTGGAAGAATTTCAACGGAAGAACACGCTTGTCCACGGCGGCACCATGGCGCGGCGCGCTTACGACATACTTGCCGGCGAGTTTGGCGTGCCTACGGCTCTGTGTCGCCTTGGAAGCCAAATGCGCCATATTTTGCTCGACGAATTTCAAGACACGAGTCGCGAACAATGGCGCGCACTCTTGCCTCTTATTTCAGAGGCACTGTCCACGGGTGGCTCTCTCACATGGGTGGGGGACATAAAACAGGCCATTTATGGATGGCGCGGCGGTGATTCAGATCTTTTTGACGGGGTACTTGGAGAATCTGAGTTGAGAGTCATGGTGTCGCAGCCCGAACAAGCACAGCTGCCCACCAATTGGCGCAGTCGGTGCGCTGTGGTGGAAACGAACAATGCGCTTTTTGCGCCCTTGGCGCAGCCGGAGCAGGCTGTGGGCATTGTGCAAGCGCTTTTGTCACGCAAATGCCCTGCGTCTGTTCTTGGCGAGACAGTTGCGAAATTGTCTCAGGCTTTTCAAGGCACCGCACAGAAAGTGTGTGATAAGTATATGGAAGCAGGTGTGGCAGAAGGCTATTATACGATGACAGAGGTCATCGCGCCCAATGCGGAAGAGTTGGATGTACGCGTCAAGGAGGAGTTGCAGCGTCTTTTGATGGAGGATGTGGCGCAGCGGCGCCCGTGGGGTGATGTGGCGCTTCTTGTGCGCAACAATGATCAGGCGACTCTGGTTGCCTCATGGCTGTTGGAGTGGGGCGTGCCTGTGATTACGGAGAACAGCCTCCTGCTTGCCGCGCACCCGCTTGTGCGTGAGAGTATCGCTCTGCTCTCCTTTCTCAGTGCGCCTCAGGATGACGTAAGTTTTTGGACGCTTGTGCAGGGGCAAATGTTGTCACCTTATTTTGCGAAGGCGGGTGTGTGTGCGCAGGAGCTGGAATTGTGGCTTGCCTCCCAGCGCGCTCAAGGTGTTCGCGTTGTGAGTGCCGCTTTTAGAAAAGCATGGCCTCAGGTGTGGGGGGAACTTTTTGCGCCCTTCTTTAATACGGCCGGCCTTATGACGCCGTATAATTGCTTGCAGGAGTGGTATCGCTTGCGCCATGTTGCGACGCGCTTTCCGGACGACAGCGCCTTTGTGCGGAGTCTCTTGGAATGCGTCCATCATGCGGATGCACAGGGACACGCCACGCTTGGCACCTTTTTGCATCATTGGGAACATATCAAGGACGAGGCAAAGGCGCCTATGCCAAACAATCCCAACGCCGTGTGTGTTATGACCATTCATAAATCAAAGGGCTTGCAATTTCCTGTTGTTATTGTTCCGTGGCTCAATTTTAGCATGCAGGACGACAAGCCCTATGTGCCCTTTCATGTGTGTGGTTTTGATGTATTCATCAAGCGTTGTAAGGAGATGGAAGAGGCATTTTACACAGCCCGCGCGCAGGTTGTGCTTGAGGCTTTCAATGTGTTCTATGTGGCGTGTACACGCGCCATAGACGAATTACATGCCTTTAATACGCGCGCTGAAACTGTGAAATCGGGCAACTTTGCCTTGGGCTTGCCACTGCTTCTTGAGGCAGCAGGTTTCGAGGCATCCTTTGAGAGAGGCTGTGCTATGAAAGGCACGAACGCTGTCGTGGCTGCGGACGAGGCTTCGGGAACGCCGACAGACACGCTTACAGGAGGCACGCACTCGGGCACGCTTCCCAATATACCTTCAGGTATATTGGGGGCGGCAGCACGCCCCATGCAATGGCTCCCCAGTCTCAAAATTTATCGCAGCCCCTTACAGGATGTCATGTCCACACAAGACGAACAGCAGACCCTCTCGCCCAGAAAGCGTGGATTGCTCCTCCACCATTGCCTCGAAATTTGGCATAGTATTTATAGCGAACAGGGGCATAACAACGAACAGAGCGAGCAGGACAAACACGCCCACGCCGTGTCGCACGCCGTGGAATACAGCTTACGCACCTTCACCGCCGCTCCCTTGCCCACATCGCAGGATGCTCTTGAGGAAATAGCTCACCAATGCACACAATGCTTGCACTGGTACAGCACCCTGCCTGATGTACACACATGGGCGCAGTATGCCCTGCCCGAGCAAGAAATACTTGATAGTGCGGGAGTGGTGCATCGTGTGGATGTGCTTGTGTCGCCGCATCATGGCGCAGGTTGGCGTGTGATTGATTACAAAACAGGAAAAGAAAATCAAGCATACATCACACAACTCGAACGCTACATGGCTCTTTTGGAGGCCTTACCGATGCAAAAGGGGTTGCCACCTGTGGAGGGCATGCTTGTCTATCTTGACTCGCAGCAATGTCGTATGTTGCGTACAGGCGCGCCGCCTTCTGCGCTGTTTGAAGCGCCCCGGTGGCATTGTGTCGCGGCATTTTAATTGTGTAACAGGCTGGTCCAACCAATGGGGAGCACCTCTCTGCGGCAGAGCGCCCATGCACACTTTCCTTGAAGCAAAATACCTTTGGAAAGAAAAGGTCGGACAGCTCAACGAATTTGACAAAAGGTGCCGGCAAAACGGAGCCTATTGTACGACCAAGTCTAAACCACTACACATTCATCAACATTAACACATTTGAGAACACATATGACAACACGCCTACGAGGCATTGGAGAAGCTCTTTTCTCGGCCTTTCTTTTTGCCCTCATTCCTTTCTTCTTTATTCCTTTAAATCGTGCGGGCATCAGTGCGGAATCCGGCGCCTTTTATCGTCTTTTCTTTGCCACCGTCTTTGCGCTGGGCGTTGTGCTTTGGCGCAAGCACAACCTGCGCATCACACGCGCGCAAATCCCCAGCCTTGTGGGCGTCGTACTCTCCTATATCGTCGTGACAATAGGCTTTTTCACATCGCTCACGCTCATGCCCAGTGGCATCGCCGCCACTCTCCTCTTTACAAATCCCCTCTTTGTCATGCTCTTTATGTTTCTATTCTATAAAGAACGCGTTGAACTGTATAAAATTATACTCAGCCTTTTCACATGTCTCGGCATAGCCAGCATGTCCGGCTTTTTCAGCGCACACATGCATGTAAATTTGGAAGGCTTTTCCTATATTATGTTGGCTTCATTCGCTTACGCCTCCTACATCATATGCATTTCGCGCGCAAATACGCACAATATATCCAGCGATGTCTTGTCATTCTATCTCTTCTTTATATCAAGTATCGCCTTGCTCATATACGCATTGTATAAAGACAGCTTTATGCTCCCGCGAAGTGCCACAGAAGTAGCCTCCCTCATGGCACTGGCTCTGTGTACAGCCTTTCTCAGCAATCTCTTACTCATCATGGCCATAGGAAAAATCGGCTCCACACTCAGCGCCATACTCGGCACATTGGAGCCGGTCATCGCAGTTTCCATAGGCATAGTCCTTTTTAGCGAGCCGGCAAGCTTCGCCGTCCTTGGGGGCATCGCTTTGACAATCACCACAGTGTCACTGCTCACCATCATCCCCTTTCTACAAAGCCGACAGGAGGCATGATGAGCACAGGCATAGACAATATTTACATGTGTTTTTTCTGCGTGTTCTGCTTGCTGTGCGCAGGGTGCGGCGCCCATAACAGGAGCAGCTTGGGTGCTGTCACCCTGCCCGCACACGCAGAGGCGCGCACCTACACCCTCTGGTACAGCCACAACGACGTGGAAATTCCCTTCCTCGCAGGACTCGAACACGACCCCCGCGCATCACAGCCCACGCACCGCCTCGCCCTCGTGCTTCTGCAAGGCAAGCGCTTTGCGCAATGTGTCTATAAGCAAGGCAATGTCACATGCACCCTCGACGCTGCCACAGGCAGCGCCTACATACACAACATCGCCGACACGAGCGCCCGCCTCATCGCCCACGGCCTCAATCCCGCCGTCCCCCTGCCCCGCGGTTGGGAAGAAATTTACAGCACAGAACAACAAAGCGTCTTTAAGCATCATGACAACAACATGACCTTGCGCATAAGTAACTCATAGCCACACACAAGGAAAAACCATGCAGCAGTCGTCTGAATACACACAGTCATCAGAACATACACACTCTTTACGCGCACGGCTTTTGCAACACGCCAGCCCCGCTCTACAGCATGGCACACACAGCGCAGCGGGACACTCGTGGTGCAAGCGTTTTACGCTTCCCCACACCTTCATCGCCTTCCAAGGGCATTTCCCCGACAAGCCTGTCCTGCCTGCTGTCGTACAAATACTTATGGCGGAGCTGACCGTGGCAGAGGTCACCCAACACGCACTGCGTCTCACTGAGATTATCCAAGCCAAGTTCACCGCTCCCATTGAGCCTGACAGCATCATTGACTGCATAGTCACAGCAAAACAGGACAATCTCTGGGACTGTACTATGAGCATCAGTGAGAGTATTGGCGACCGCATCGCCGCAAAGTTTCGATGGCGCTGTGTCCCCTGCAATGACATGCAGGAAGAACAGGAGAAGGGAGCACTCTCATGAGAAGACGCCCACAGCAGCGCGAACACGCGCCCCTTGTCCGTCGCATTACGCGCAGGGTTCGCTTTGATGAAGTGGATCAAATCCAGTACATGTGGCACGGGCGATATGCCTCATGGCTCGAAGACGGGCGCGAGGACATGGGCGCGCACTTTGCGGTCAGCTACTTGGATTTTTATGAAAACAATGTGTCCATTCCGCTGAAAACATTTCATTTAGACTTTATGGCGCCCCTGCGCTACAATAAGATTTATACGCTGGAGTCGTCCCTTCTGTGGAATGAGGCTGCGCTCCTTGAATTTGAATATCGCATTTTGGACGCGGACGAACGCTGCTGCACAAAGGCCACAACTATCCAACTTATGCTTGATCTTGAAGGGAATTTGCTCTTGGAAGCACCCGCATTTTATCGGGAGTTTTGCAGCCGCTGGGCGCGGGGGCTGCTTGTATGCTGAACATGTCGCCTGCTCCTCGGTCTCAAGATGCGACGCAACGGGCTGCTCTCAATGTCGCCGTCGTCATCCCACTGTACAATCACGGGGGCACCATTCAAGATGTTGTGCAAAGGACGCTACGCTTTTGTACAGGCATATGCACGCGCGTCCTTGTCATCGACGACGGTTCCACGGACGATGGCCTTGTTGCTCTTTCCGGTCTCGACATTCATAGTATCCGCTTGCCGCAGAACATGGGCAAGGGGCACGCCCTGCGTATGGCGGCGCAGGCCTTGCACGAGGCAGGCTTCACCCATATGATTACCCTCGACGCCGACAATCAGCACTATCCCGAGGACATCCCGCTTTTTTTGCGCGCCATTGAAGCGCATCCGCAGACATTCTTTGTGGGTGCGCGGGATTTTGCCACAGACAATGTGCCTCGCGCATCGCGCTTTGGTCGAGCATTTTCAGAATTTTGGATGTTCGTGCAAACAGGTACACGCGTCGCCGACATGCAAAGCGGTTTTCGCGCCTATCCGTTGCAAGCGCTCCTGTGCTTACCACTCAAAGAAAATAGATATTCCTTTGAGATTGAGGCACTTGTACAAGCCGCATGGGCAGGCTTTGCCATTGGCGACATCCCCATCCGCGTTCTCTATCAACAAGGCGACGAACGCATTTCCCATTTTAAAGCATTTCGGGACAATGTGCGCATCAGCCTTTTAAATACGCGTCTCACCGTCCGCGCCTTGGTGCCCATCCCCTTCAAGCACCACGCGCTGGACACGCACGGCAACCTGTCCCTCCTCTCACCCTTGCAGTCTCTTGAGTACCTGCTCGCCCATTCGTCACCGTGGCGCTTGAGCTTGTCGGCCGCCGTCGCCCTCACCATTTGCACACTCCCCATCCTCGGCTTGCAGAGCATTCTCCTGCTTTTTTGCATTCAAAAATGGCACCTTGACCGCCTCTGCGCCCTTGTTATCATCCCTCTTAGCTGGCCGCCCGTTGTGCCTGCGCTCTGCGTACTTGTGGGGCACCGCCTCCGTCATGGAGAGTGGCTCACGGAATTTTCCGTGCAAACATTGGGGTACGAAGTCTGGCAGCGATTTTTTGATTGGATTATCGGTGCCATCGCCCTCGCGCCCGTCGTAGGCGCGTTTGTTGCCCTTACAGTCTTGGCTCTTTCGCAATATTTGAGGAGGCGCCACGGATGACAGTTCATTCTAATTTGTTTTTTGAAAGGGTTTTGGGGGAAAACTTAAAATAAATAAAAAAACTTTCCCCCAAACCCCCTTCAAAAAAACAAAGCGGACTGCCGTGCGTATCGTGCAGCGAACACATATATTTTCTAGACTTTTTTGCCTTCTTTGCATACACTGCCTGCGTCCAACTTACCACAAACACAAAGGAGTCTTCATGTCTTTTCCCTCCTATCTTCGTGTCTTTTTAATGTTTATATGCACAGCATGTCTATGGACAATGCTCGCGCCGCCCCTTTCGCAAGCAGCACAAAGCACTGTTTATATGAAAGCAGAAATTAACTATCGCCCCATTTGGAGTACAACAGAAGTCGACATTGAATTTACACCGGATGAAGCCGCCTGCCGCAAAGCCTACGGCGATGCATGGAAAGATAAGTGCGACGTGTGGCTCGGCGCCGTGGGCAGCGTGCCCAAAGGGCTCATAGCCAAGGGCTGGCCTCATGGGCGCTGGACATGGCACACGTCCACAATGCTCCGCTTTCAGCCCTCCGGCGAAGCAGGAGGAACTCCCGATATTACAGGAAAACTCACAAGCCCCGGACGATGGGAAAGCGCAACGCCCTATACTGCACAACTGCAAAACCTTGTACTGCCTCCGCGCGTCCAACTCACAAACACCCAAGTCACTGTGGAAAGCCTGCCTCTGTGCGCGCGCATGGAGCAAGGCAAGGTGTGGATTGACCCTTCCGATAAGGCAGAACACGCCGTGTCCTTTGCCATGGATTTTACGGCGCCCGTCTCAGAACATCAGCGACATATCATTGAAAATGTGACGCCCATCGTGACAGGGCAAAAGGGGCAAGCCTCCCTAACATTGGGCAAGAGCACATGGGTCTGGCTCAACAATAATACAAAAGCCGTTGTCAACGCTCGCATCCTCACCCTCCCAAAAGACAAAACCACCATCAAGCTCACCCTCCCTCATGTGCGCCCCATATGGAATGCAGATTCACGCTGGCATTTCCCTTTGCGTGACGCTGTGCAAGAGCTCATCGTTCCGGGCACAGAGACGCTCTTCACATTGGAAAGCGCTTCTCTGGAAGCACAGCAAAACAAATCCCTCCAGATGGAACAGCATCTTGTATTTCGCTTCTCGCGTCGCGTGACGCCGGATGCCTTAAGTGCTGCTCTCACCATCCTCGAATTGCCTGAGCAGCGAAGCTCAGAAAATATATTGCCGAGCGATTGGCGCCAAGGCAATGTGGCGCCGCACGATATGCAAAACGCCCGCAAACTCACGCCGCAACTCGTCTCTGTGCCGGGAGAACCCGCAGATTTCATACGCTTTCGCATTGACGCAACACCCGGGCGCTACATCATGTGGAACATTGCCGCAGGCTTTGGCCCCCTTGATAACAGTGGTAAAAAGTCTGCGCTTAAGCACAGCCTTGACGGTG
>CAYJGA010000011.1:15574-15815 GCA_964369255.1 uncultured Desulfovibrionaceae bacterium | reverse complement strand
ACCCTCGGTCTCTTTGAAAATCACCTCCCCACCATCGTGGAAAAACTGCGTCGCGTGGACGCACTCCTCTACTACGACGGCGCTAACATGAACGCCATCATGGGCAAGATGCGTGTGGGCGATGTGGGCTTTGACGTGGTTCATTGGAACGTCCACAAGACCCTCGGCACCCCCCACGGCGGCGGCGGCCCGGGCGCAGGCCCCGTCGGCGTTTCTGCCCGCTTGACCCCCTACTTGCCCA
>CAYJGA010000011.1:0-15564 GCA_964369255.1 uncultured Desulfovibrionaceae bacterium | reverse complement strand
CTACGGAAGTTTTGGCGTCTTCATCAAGGCCTATGCCTATGTCTTGCGCCTTGGCGCTGAAGGCTTAACTCGCGCTTCAGAGCACGCCGTCCTCAATGCCAACTATCTGAAAAAGCTTGTGGAACACTTCCTCACCATACCATATCCGCGCATATGCGCCCACGAATTTGTGGCCTCTGCGCCGGAAGGCCTGCGTGCCCTTGACATCGCCAAGGGGCTGCTGGACAATGGCTATCATGCGCCCACAGTCTACTTCCCGCTCATCGTCCCTGAGTGCCTCATGATTGAGCCCACAGAAACGGAAAGCAAGCAGACCATGGACGAGTTCGCCGCCGCGCTGGAAGCTGTGGTAAAAATGGGGCTTGAAAATCCAGAAGCACTCCTGCAAGCGCCCACAAAAACACCTGTCCGTCGCCTCGACGAAACAGGCGCCGCCAGAAACATGGTGCTCACGCAAGATATGGGTGACATGGGCGATCCTGAATAATCCGGATTTTTTGACTGGATAACTTGTGGGATTTTATAGTGTAAGAATATGATATGATAAAGAGGAGGGAATAGAAGTATTCCCTCCTCTTTCACGTTGCAAGCGTATTACAAGTTTTGTGGCAGGTGTTGGTTAATCGCCGTCACCACCATCTCCGCCGCCGCTGTCACTGCTGCTGTCGCTACTATTATCATTGTCATCGTCGTCGTCATCATAGTCGTCGTTGGACGTAGACTTTTTCTTTTTCTTTTTACTTTTCCGTTTCGATGATGATGAGCCCATGGCATCGCCTATTTTGTACAGACTGAAAAACACAAAAAATATACCCACAAAGAGCAAAATTGTGTAAATATCTTCTAGACTTTTATCTTCCGTGGAGAACCCCATGACACCCGCAAGCACAGCACAAAAAAGGCTGATGGCAAGAAGAATAAGATATTTTTTCATCTTCACAATCCTTTCAAAAAATCAGAATGATATGAAAACAACCCCTATGACTATTTCTACACAAAATTTATTGCCCCTCTTTCATTCGAGAGCGCCGATTGTATCGCTAAACAGATGTTTTTTTTGAAGGGGGGGAGGGGGGGGCGGTGCCCCACAAGCCTTTCAGAAAAAAACAAAGCACTACAAATCCATAAAATCTTCTAACAGTTCTAAGACATTTTCATCCTGACTGTTCCTAGCAAAGCGTAACACATTGAAACCATTCTTTTCATACGCATGGGGATTTGCGCCATTGTCGAGCAAGACGCTTACCATGGGGACACCTTGCTGAATACACGCCCACATAAGCGCAGACCAGCCGTCATCGTCTATGGCATTCACCTCGGCGCCGCTTTTTAAGAGTTCTTGGACGATAGGGATATTGCCGCCAACCACCGCATGAGTGAGTACAGGCGCTCCCGCATGGGTGCGCGCCATGACATTGGCGCCGTGTTTTAAGAGGAGCTTGACTGCTTCAAGACTCTCCGACATACCTGCCAGCATGAGCGGCGTCCAGCCTTGAAGATTGCTTTCTTCAATTTGTCCACCTGCTTCTATCAAGAGTGCGAGTGTGCCCGGCTGTCCTGCACCTGCGCAGAGCATAAGAGCTGTCTCACCAGCCGCATTTTTCATATCTATACGCGCGCCGCGCGCCAAGAGGTCTCGAACGGCGTCCACATTGCCTTGTGAGGCAGCCAACATGAGCGGTGTAATGCCATCGGACGTGGTCACATTGACGTCGTTGTGCATAGTAAAGATAGTTTCGCGAATTGTGGCATTTTCACTTGCCATGGCAGGAATCACATATTCGCCGGATAAGGAGTCAAAGGCACGCTTTCGGGCGTCCTCTGTGCTGTGCTCAAAGATAAAATCTAAAGATTTTGAATGATTGAACGAGAGTGCAGAGCCAAGCAAGTTCACGCCGGATGTCATGGGCGTCGTGTTTATGTCAAATTCCGGATATGTTTGCAGGAGAAATTGCAGAAATTTGATATTTCCCGCTACGGAAGTGAAGTAGATAAGGTCTTGAAGGGGGAAGAAGTCTGCATCAAGTACAAGCCGGACAACTTCTGCCATGTCTGCCGAACCTTGTTCCGCAAGAATTAAGACCGGCGCTTTTTCGTTGTTGCCTGTATTCCACTGCATTTGCCTATCGAGCATGCTTTTCAATATATCAGGTTGATTAGACGAAATGGCAAGGCAGATTGCAGAGGTAGATTTCCCACCCAAGTAGCTGGGATTGGCTCCTTCTGCAAGCGCCTCTTGGACGGCCTCAAAATCCCGTTCTTGAACGGCTTCTTGGAGGGCAATGTCTTCGGAGAAGGTGGCAGCAAAGGTGCTATCCCAGACGCGGTCAAAGAATTCGGGCCAAATAAGGCTGCCATACCCGACAATGAGGAGCAAGGCACAGATGACAGAGAACCAATACCTTTTAAGCCATGGTAGAAATTTGAATGGAGTTTTTTGCGCTTTCCTTTGCTCTGCCCTGCGTATTGTCGCTTGCGATGGCTCTTGCGTTATTCTTTGCTCCTGCCTTCGTTGTTTTTTTCTCATTGTGTCATTTCCGTACTATTTCTGTGCAGCAGTGTTGCCGCGGTGTTGTGCTTTGAGAGTATTAGTCGATAATATGACCACAGATTTCGTCATCGGTGACAATAATGGCTGTTTTTGAGCGCCGAAAGTTCAACGCACACGGCTCTTCCATGGATACATAGACGCCCGCTTGATAACAATAGCCCTCGTGCCACACCATCTGTGCCAGTTCTTGATAAATCATGGCGTCGTCCCCGTAGGCGCCGGACGTTTCCACACTGCCTGTGCCCGTATACATATAGATATTATCCCCTTCACGCCCATAGACGGGCTTGCGCACGTAGGGCATATGAGGTACATCTGGCTTTGTGTCATGAGTAAAGAGCAAGTACGGCGAATGAGGGAAAAGCTGCCACATATAACGCATAAGCGCCTTGCTTTGGTACGCCGCGGCATAGGCGGGGTTGCATACGACAGTGTCAGGCTGCGCCAGCATGGCCTCGGCAATGAGCTTGGCAAAGGCGGAGTCTTCCGCAAAAAGCCAGTCCCACGGAACCATTTTGACGATGGTGTCAAAATTGATGACGCGCCACATATCCTTTGTGGCATCAAACTGTTCTGCAACGCAGATATGATAATCCTCAGCCACGGC
The DNA here is from genome assembly GCA_964369255.1 of uncultured Desulfovibrionaceae bacterium. Lineage (GTDB taxonomy): Bacteria > Desulfobacterota > Desulfovibrionia > Desulfovibrionales > Desulfovibrionaceae > CAYJAD01. The sequence goes on along the minus strand of CAYJGA010000011.1, from coordinate 12,406 downwards.
AACAGACGACCAATGCCTGTACAAGGTATGAGTGTACGGAAATATCTCACCGCATGCTTCATGAAGCATGCGCGTATTGAGGTCGTCCTCACCGTCTGCCACATTGGTGAACAAAATATTTCTTTCAGGGCGCTCTTTCTTAAGATGGGAGAAAAACTCCACAAGCTGCTCAAAAAGCGTATTGAATTGCTTTGTGTCTGGCTCCAGCCCGTGGTACTTCGCCAGAGCATATTGCACAGCGGACGTTTCAAAAATGCCAAAGGGCGTATCTGCGTTAAACTCCAAGAGTTTTATGGGAATTTGTTGCAATCCGCCCGCAAAATCAAAGCGGCCCAGCATGTGCGGGTGTTGCGTATAATTTTTATAGCTTTTCGCCACAAGGCTGTGCATATACTCTGGCACGCCGAGGGTGCCTAAGAGGCCGCGCTCAATGACATATTCCGTAGCTTCATCCACACATTTGAAGCATTCCAAGGCCGCATCATAATAGGCATCGGCCTCTGCTGTGGAAATCTGTACAAAATCACCGCATTTGCTCTCTGATGGATAGCCCAGCTTGTCGTAGAATGCTTGTGGAATTTCAGATAAATGCAAAATTTTCACTAGCTTCCCCGACTGCTTCTGCGACTAAAAGAACTGCCACCGCCAGTACTCCCATATCCCCTCAAGTAGGGGCGACCGATATAGGTTGCCGCAAGACCTGCAAAGGCATAGGCCGCTATTTTGTTGTCATAATATTGGGCAAACCGTTCATCTTCCAGAGATTCTTCATATTCTTCATCATCATCCATATCACGTGCAACAACAAGCCCTAAAAACAACAACACAGCAACACAAGAAATTACTTCTCTTTTCCCCATAACAACGCTCCATTCAAGTCATTTGTGCAGTATGTTAACGCATACCGCGCGCGCTCGAAAATACTGCGCTGACAGCGGGGATGTCAATCAGTTTTTTTACAGCTCTTTTTAAAAGACTACGACATTCTCGTTTTCTTTTCTGAAAGACTTGTCTAGAGAACTTTTTTGAGAAAAAAATAAAAATTTGCTCTCTTTTGCTTGTAGTTTGAATTGTCTTGGTGTATGCATGTCTCGACAAAGGCGTGCTCTTTTTCACAATGTTTTATATGATACTGTTTTTATAGAACTTAGCTCTCGTTATTGAGTGCGCAACCTGTGAACATGTGTTCTTTTTTGATAAAGAATGGCCTTCAACAACGCCAATTCCATGGTCGATCCCGTGACCAATCCCATGGCGTATAGGAAAGTATATAACATGTTTTTCGGTGAATGACTAGCTTGCCATATGTGGTGCAAGCAAAGCAAAAAGGATAAAGTATGGATTTACAAAAGCTCAAAAAAGTTGACTATGCCAAGGAAATTGCTGAGCTTGAGGAAGCGTGCGGTCAAAGCGTTGCAGCCTGTTATCAGTGCGGTAACTGTACGGCAGGCTGTCCAGCTTCCTTTGCCTATGACCTGCAACCACATCAGGTGCTGCGTCATTTGCAACTTGGAAATTACGAGCGAGTCTTAAGTTCGCGCTCCCTTGCCATGTGTCTTTCGTGTGCAACATGCTCCCAGCGCTGTCCTAACAATATCGACATCGCTGGAATGATGGAACATTTACGCCATAAAGCGCGTCACGCAGGTGTGTTTGCCGTACCAAAGGTAAATAAATTCTGGACATCCTTCCTCGACACGGTTCGCTATTGCGGACGCACCTATGAAATGGGCGTTATGGTGCTCTTTATGATGCGTTCAGGGCGTTTGTGGACAGATGTAGACTTGGCACCAAAGGCGCTGATGAAGAACAAGCTTCCCTTTATTCCTCATGGCATAAAGGGCGCTGAGGCTGTAGGGCGCATTTTGAAGCGCTACGAACAACGCTGTCGTGAGGAGGGCAAGAAAGCATGAAGTTTGCCTATTATCCCGGGTGCTCTGCCATAGGCACTTCTGCAGACTACGAAGTGTCCACACGCGTTGTCTGTGAAGATCTTGGCCTCACCCTTGTTGACCTTGAAGATTGGAACTGTTGCGGCTCCACCCCCGCTCACGCGGTGGCTACGGAGCTTTCCGGAGCCTTGTGCGCACGCAACCTTGATATTGCAGCCCAACAAGGCGCGGACAAAGTATTCACCACCTGTCCTTCCTGTCTTTCCAACTTGCGCCACGCAGCGCATCGCTTGGAGGACGAGGGCTTTCGCGAAAACGTCAACGGCCTCTTGGACACGCCCGTGGCAGCAAAATTGCCGGAAGCATGCTCTGTCATGCAAGGGCTTGTGGACGCCTATGGCCTTGATGTCATCGCAAACCGCGCCGCAAAAAAGCTCAAAGGTATCCGCCTTGCGCCGTATTATGGCTGTCTTATGAGTCGCCCTGCTGAAATCATGAAGTTTGGCGACCCGGAAAACCCACAGCTCATGGAAGACATTTTACGCGCATGTGGTGCGGATGTCTTGGACTTCCCATTGAAAACAAGCTGTTGCGGCGCGTCTTTTGGTATCCCCGAAAGACCCATGACAGCAAAACTTTCAGGTAAAATTTTGCAACTCGCACATAATATGCAAGCGGATGCCGTCGTTGTGGCCTGTCCTCTGTGTCAAATGAACCTTGACTTGCGTCAAGGTCAGGCAGAAAAAGCCATGGGCACAAGCTTTGACATCCCCGTGTTATACTTCACACAGGTTTTAGGGCTTGCCTTTGGTCATAAGCCGGAAGAATTGGGCTTTGGCAAGCTTTGCGTCAGCCCTGATGCCATGCTGTCCAAGTGGAAAGCTGCGAGGGAGGTGCGCTCATGAGAATAGGCGTCTTTATCTGTCATTGCGGCAGTAATATTGCGGGCACTGTGAACTGTGCCAGCGTGGCGGAGGCCGCTCGTGCTTATCCCGATGTCGTCCACGCCGTGGACGTCATGTACGCTTGTGCGGAACCGGGACAACAAGCCATCGAAGAGGCCATCAAGGAATACAAGCTTGACGGCGTTGTGGTGGGTTCTTGTTCGCCGCGCATGCACGAGCCTACGTTCCGCCGCACGGTGGAACGGGCTGGCTTAAACCGCTACATGTTTGAAATGGCGAATTTGCGCGAACACGTTTCGTGGATTGGCAAAAACATGGATGCCAACACGAACAAGTCGCAAGAGCTTGTGAAAATGGCTGTGGAAAAGCTGCGCCGCAACGCGCCGCTCATGGCACAGTCCTTTGAAGTGATAAAGAAAGTGCTCATCATTGGCGGCGGCGTGGCTGGTATTCAGGCTGCTCTTGACTGCGCCGACGGCGGCATTCCCGTCATCATGGTGGAGCGCGAAGCGACCATCGGCGGAAAAATGGCCAAGATTGACAAAACATTCCCCACAGTGGACTGTTCTGCCTGTATCTTGGGGCCGAAAATGGTGGACGTGGCACAGCATCCCAACATTACCCTGTACGCCTACTCAGAAATTGAAGAAATCTCCGGCTATGTGGGGAACTTCTCTGTGCGCATCAAGAAAAAGAAGTCCTATGTGGATTGGACGAAGTGTACGGGCTGCGGCTTGTGCGCGGAAAAATGTCCTGCAAAGGCGCGTGACGCCTTCAACGAAGGCATCGCAAAAACAGGCGCCATCACCATCGCTTTCCCGCAAGCCATCCCCAAAAAGGCTGTCATTGCGGCTGAGAGCTGCACAAAGCTCATCAAGGGCAAGTGCGGCGTCTGCGCCAAGATTTGCCCCACAAAGGCCATCAATTACGCCATGGAAGATGAGTATGTGACCGAAGAAGTGGGCTGCGTTGTGGCTGCCACAGGTTACGAGCTGATGGACTGGACAGTCTACCAACAATACGGCGGCGGACGCTATCCGGACATCGTCACTTCCATGCAATATGAGCGCATGATGAACGCTTCCGGCCCCACGGGCGGACACATTAAACGTCCGTCTGACGGCAAAGAGCCTAAGAGCGTTGTCTTTGTGCAATGCGTTGGTTCGCGCGACCCGTCCGTAGGCCGTCCGTATTGTTCCGGTTTCTGCTGCATGTATACGGCAAAGCAGGCAATTTTGACGAAGGATCACATCCCTGATTCTCAGTCCCATATCTTCTATATGGACATCCGCGCCCCGGGCAAGATGTACGATGAATTTACCCGTCGCACAGTTGAGCAATACGGCGCCAACTACATCCGCGGTCGCGTTTCTGCCATCTATCCCAATGGAAAGGGGCAATATGTGGTATGCGGTGCGGACACGCTGCTTGGCGAACAAGTAGAAATCCTTGCCGACCTTGTGGTCTTGGCGGTGGGTATTGAATCCTCCAAGGGCGCTGGTCACTTGGCTGAAATGATGCGTATTTCCTATGACGCCCACGGCTTCTTTATGGAAAGCCACCCCAAGCTCAAGCCTGTGGAAACAAATACTGCCGGCGTATTCCTTGCGGGCGCGTGCCAAGGGCCTAAGGACATCCCCGCGTCTGTGGCACAAGGTTCTGCCGCAGCTGCCAAGGTGCTCTCGCTCCTTGCCAAGGATACCTTGGAAAACGATCCTCAGATTGCCGCCGTCACGCTGCAACGCTGCGTCGGCTGCGGTAAATGTGTGCGCGTGTGCCCATTTGGTGCCATACGCGAATTGAATGTGCGTGGTGATTTGCGCGTGGAAGTGCTTGCCACCGTATGTCAAGGCTGTGGCCTGTGTACGGCAACATGTCCGCAAGGCGCCATTCAGCTTTCCCATGCCACCGATAATCAGATTCTCGCGGAGGTCAGTGCCCTATGCCGCAATTAAAAAATAACGAACTTAGAATAGTTGGTTTCCTTTGCAACTGGTGCTCCTATGGCGGCGCCGATACTGCCGGTGTGGCGCGGGCAACTCAGCCCACCGACCTGCGTATTATCCGCCTGCCTTGCTCCGGTCGCGTGGACCCACTCTTCGTACTGCGCGCGCTCTTCAGCGGTGCAGACGGTGTGCTGGTGTCTGGGTGTCACCCCCGTGACTGCCACTACTCCACAGGCAACTTCTATGCGCGTCGCCGTCTTGAAGTGCTCAAGCATTTCTTGCCGATACTTGGCATCGACCCGGGTCGTTTTGACTATACATGGGTGTCGGCCTCAGAAGGTCAGCGTTGGCAGCAAGTGGTGACAACCTTCACAGATCAAATCCATAAATTGGGACCTGCGCCGCAATATAAGGACAGCGAGGCTCTGCTCAAAGTGGCAGAAGCTGTGCTTACGCCTCTGCGCACCTTGGGCACAGGCGTGGAAGGTGCAGAGTCTGAGCTGAAGAGCGCCATCAAGAGCAGCATTGGCGACCTTGAGTGCGTCATCGGCTGGCGACAAGGCCATGACGCCGCCCATGCCATGCCTCATTTTATGTATAGCGAAGCCGATGTTGACGCCTTCCAGTGGGGGCCGCTCAATGTCCACAATCTCGCCACCTACCTCCCTTCCCTCCTGCCCCTCGGTGCGAATGAAAGGGAAAAGAAAGTAGGTATCGTTGTGAAGGGGTGCGACTCGCGCTCCATCGTGCAACTCTTACAAGAGAACCTCATTAAACGCGAAGACGTCGTCATCTTCAGCGCCCCGTGCGAGGGCACGCTGGACATGCAACGCGTGGACGAAAAACTCGGCCGCTACAATAACATCGACAGCGTGAGCAAAAGCTCAGGCGCTGTGACCATTGTGGCGGACGGCACAGAGCATGTGTTCCCCATGAGCGAGTACGCTCAAGGCAAGTGCTATGGCTGTACGACGCCGGGCGCTGTGGAAGCTGATGTGCGCTGTGGCGGCGCTCCTACGCCTGTGGGCACCGGAAGCGTTTTGCCGCGTGAGCTTGCCATGCTTGACGACATGAGCCTTGCGGAACGCCGCGCCTTCTGGCGCGGACATATGGAACGCTGCGTGCGCTGTTATGCCTGTCGTAATGCGTGCCCCATGTGCGTCTGTCGCGACCATTGTATTGCAGAGACACGCAATCCGCACTTTATCACGCAGGATGACAGTGTCACAGAAAAGCTCTACTTCCAGACCATCCACGCCATGCACTTGGCGGGTCGGTGTACGGGTTGCGGCGAGTGTCAGCGCGCTTGTCCTGTGAACATCCCCATCTTGGCCTTGCGTCAGCAAATCGGGCGCTCAGTAGCTCAGATTTTCGACGGTTACAAGCCCGGAATGAAGAAGGACGCGGAGCCGCCCTTGTTGGGTTATTCTGTGGAAGAAAAGAATATTACGGAAAGGGAGTGGAAATGAGCAGCTTACACTTTGTAAAAAAGGAAGCTCTGCCAACATTTTTGGCATGGCTTGCCAAGGATGGTGAGGGTGTGCGCCACGTGCTTGTTCCCACCAAACAAGGGAAGGCCGTGGTCTTTGCCCCCTATAACGAAGCAGAGCACGAGGCCATGTGCTTTGATAAGGCGTCCGTTTCGCCCAAGTTTGTGGCCTTCCCTCCGTGCGAAACCCTTGTGTCATACAAGCGTACCAAGGACTTGGAGGACCTGAACAAAACGACGCTGACCCTTGATGACAGCATTGTGGCAGAACCCACAGTCATTTTTGGGTGTCGTCCTTGTGATGCGCGCGGATTCACTGTGCTTGACAGACCCTACCTCCAAGGCCCTCATGCAGACCCTTATTACAAGGCTAAGCGTGAGAATATGGTTGTGGTGACGCGTGCGTGTACGGAGACATGCTCCACATGCTTCTGTCACTGGGTCGGTTCCGGCCCCATTGACAAGACGGGTTCGGACATCCTCATGACAGAACTTGCCGACGCGTATGTGTTCGCAGGTGTCTCTGAGAAGGGCAGTGCGCTTCTCGCAGCCTGTCCTCTGGAAAAAGCCGACGACGCCATGCTGGAAGCCGTGAAGCAGTCCCACGCGGACGCGGGCAAGAGCCTTGACGCGCGTCAAGACTTGAGCAAGGCGCAAGAAGCCCTTGCGGCACGCTTTGACGATGTGGAATTCTGGCAAAAGCAGACAGCCCATTGCTTGTCTTGTGGCGCATGTACATACATTTGCCCCACCTGTTATTGCTTCAACATCACGGACGAGGGCGACGGCCTCGGCGAAGAGCCGGGCAAGCGCATGCGTACATGGGATACATGCATGGCTTCACACTTCACGCGGGAAGCCAGCGGACACAATCCGCGCACGCGCAAGGCCTTACGTATGCGCAACCGCATTTCGCACAAGTTCAGCTATTATCCCACGGAGTGGAATAAGGTGTTTTCGTGCAATGGATGCGGTCGTTGTATCAGTCAGTGCCCCGTGCACCTTGACATCCGTGCCATTGTCTTGGCCGCGCAAGCCGGTCATAAGGAGGAATAATGAGCGCAAAGAAATCACAAACCACCTCCAGTACACGAAAGACGAATACGCGTGCCAAGAAGGCGACGGAAGCTGCTGCTACTGCAAAAAAGCCTGCGACCAAAACCGCGGCTGCAAAAGCTCCGACAGCGAAAGCAGCGCCTGCGCCTGAAGCTGTCAAGCCCGCACCTGTGACACCGGAAGCCGTGGCACCGGAAGCCGCAGCAGTAGCACAGGCCGCCCTCACCGAAAGCAACACGCCCGCCCCCGCAAAGGCGGAGCCTGTGAGCCTTGTGGTGAAGGAAACGCACGCGCCCGTGATAAAAGAAGAAGCCAAGGCGCCCGTCGTTAAAGAGACGCATGTGCCTGTGGTTCAAGACCTTGCACAAGAAAAAGAGGTAAAAGACATGGCGGAAAAGCAGGAGCAAAAGCCTGTGCCCACAAAGACGTTTAAGCCCAGCCACCTTGGAGCAAACCCATACTTGCCCCATGTGGCCACCGTCGTGGAAGTTGTTGAAGAGACACAGATGATTAAAACATTCCGTGTCGTTCTTGACGATGCCGCGGCCATGAGTGCTTTTTCCTTTCAGGCCGGACAAGTGGGACAGCTCTCCCTCTTTGGTTCCGGAGAAGCGACTTTTGTTATCAGCAGCCCGCCTTCCCAAAAGGACTATTTACAGTTCTCTGTCATGCGTACAGGTGAAGTCACAGAGGCGTTGCACAAATTGTCGCCCGGCGACAAAGTGGGCGTGCGCGGCCCTCTTGGCAATTCCTTCCCCTGTGACGACTGGAAGGGCAAGGACGTGTTTTTTGTGGCAGGTGGCATTGGCATGGCGCCCATCCGCACCATCATGCTACATGTGCTTGAAAACCACGCGAACTATGGTAAAATCAGCCTCTTATACGGCGCACGTTCCCCGCGCGACATGGCCTACAGCTATGAGCTGGACGGCTGGCTGAACCATCCAAACCTTGATTGCACCCTCACCATCGACAATCCGTTCGACGGTTGGGAGCATAAGATTGGCCTTATTCCCAATGTGCTGAAGGAACTGGCACCAAACCCACAAAAGACAGTTGCAGTCCTTTGTGGGCCGCCCATCATGATTCACTTCACCATCAAGGCTTTGGAAGAAATGCAATTCCCCGACGCCCACATCATCACGACGCTGGAAAAGCGCATGAAGTGTGGTATCGGCATTTGCGGGCGCTGTAACATCGGCAGCAAGTATGTCTGCGTCGACGGCCCCGTCTTCTCATGGGCTGAGTTGAAAGACTTGCCGCCGGAGCTGTAGAAAAAGTATTATACATGTAAATGGGGGAAAACTTCGTAAAGTTTTCCCCCATTTTTATTATTCACCTTATTGACTCTCTTCGCCTTTCTCACCCTGAACACCATCTTGATGTGTATCATCCAGTTCCATATGCGCCTGCGCGACTTCACGAAGACTGTTCCATAACTGCGCAACGCCAAGGCCGCTCGATGATGATGTGATGATGGGCTTTGTTCCATTGAGAATACGCGCCCACTCACTTTGTCGCTCTGAGCGCTCCTTTTGCTTGCACTTGTCCGCCTTGGTGAGGATTGGTAAGATGGGGATGTGATGGGCAATGGCGAAGTCTGCCAGTTGCCTGTCGAGTTTTTGAGGGGGGAGGCGACAATCGAGAAGGAGTGCAAGGGCACAGAGTTCACGGCTTGTGGTTAAATAGTCTTGCATGAGCTTGCCCCATGCGTTGCGCTCTTGCTTGCTGCATCGGGCATAACCGTAGCCGGGTAAATCCACAAGATAAAAGCCTTCCGGTTTGACGCGGTAAAAGTTCAATGAACGCGTTTTGCCCGGCGTCGAGCTGATTTTTGCCAAGCCCTTTCGTCCGGCAAGCGCGTTGATGAGGGAAGACTTACCCACATTGGAGCGCCCGGCGAGAGCGATATGCGGCGTCAGTTGCGTCCCTACATGTGTCCCTGCACTCTGCCCCGTAGCAAGTTCTTCCACAAGTCCCACAGTTCCGTCAGACGCGCGCAGAATTTGATCCTTCGTATATGCTGTCACATCAAGTATCAGTGTCGATGTCGATTTTTCACTCATAAAGGTGCCCCCTTCGCTTATTTATCATGATGTCCCAATTTACGCGTGAGCACAAGCCCTATGGTCGCCGCCACGAGGGTTGCGATAATGACATTCCATTGACCAAAGCCCGCGCTTTTTAAACCGACCGATGCAAGCCCCCCGCACGCAGCCACAAGCACATGGACACGCGTCCTGCACTGGGGGATGAGCAGAGCCAAGAACATGGCTGTGAGCGCATAATCAAGACCAAGCGGGCGCACATCTTCTATAAGCGCACCAAAGTACACACCAACCACAGTACCCGCCACCCATGATGCATGGGCTGTGGCGTTGCACGCATACAGTGTTGCAAGACGCACACGCCAGCCTTGCTGGATGGCGGCGCTGTGCACTACAAAGGTCTCGTCTGTCAGCTCGCATCCCACAAGAAAGCGTTGCCATCGTGCGTTTTGTTGCAGATGTGCCGCAAGGGATGCCGACATGAGCATGTGTCGTAAATTCACCACAAAGACTGTCATAATGATGGACAAGACCCCCACGCCTGCGCCCCACAAGCCCGCGGTCACAAATTGCGCGGAGCCTGCGAAGAGGAAGATGGACATGGTAATGGCAAAGGCAGGGCTCATGTCATTTTTTACAGCCAAAACCCCAAAGGCAAAGGCAACCGGAACATAGCCAAGCACAATGGGTAAAGCCCGCTTGACACCTTCTAATATATGAGCACGACTGTGTTCAGACGCGCCGCTCTCTGAAATCATATTTTTTTCCAATTGTGAGCTAAAAACTTCTTATTTTGTCCAAAGTGCGGCTGCGGCGTCTTTTGCCGAAAGCTGTGGATTTTTTACAGGCCATTCAATGCCCAATTCCGGCGAGTCCCAGCGATAGGCGCCTTCGTCCGTCGGATCGTAAAAGTCCGTGACTTTATAGTGAAAGTGTGCCACTTCCGATGTCACCACAAAGCCGTGGACAAGACCGGGGGGCACCCAGAGCTGCCAGTGATTGTCTTGGCTCAGCTCTTCTCCATACCATTTGCCATATGTGGGCGACCCTTCGCGAATATCCACAATAACATCATAAACAGAGCCAAGGGACACAGAAACGAGCTTGCCTTGAGGCTTCGTTTTTTGAAAATGCAAACCGCGCAAGATGCCATAGCTTGAGCGCGAACAATTATCTTGCACAAAGGGCATAGTAATGCCCGCTGCAACATAGCGCTCTTGCTGCCATGTTTCCAAGAAATAGCCGCGCGCGTCGCCAAAAACTCGCGGTTTTATGAGCAAGACGCCTTCAATATCTGTTCTAAGCACTTCCATATTTATCATCCCCTATCTATCGCCCCTTATCTATCGTCCCTTGCTTCCGTCTGCCAATTCTAACAAATATTCTCCATAGGCGGACTTACACAATGCCACACCACATGCGCGTAATTGTTCCGCAGTGATGAAACCCCTGCGCCATGCAATTTCTTCGGGACAGGCCACATAGAGCCCTTGACGCGTTTGTACAGCCTGCACATAGGCCGAGGCGGCAAGAAGAGAGTCATGGGTGCCTGTGTCAAGCCACGCAATACCTCGCCCCATAAGCTCCACGCGCAAATCGCCGCGTTGCAAGTAGACATTGTTTACATCAGTAATTTCCAATTCACCGCGGGAGGAGGGCTTGATAGATGCGGCAATATCCACGACATCCTTATCATAAAAATACAATCCAGTGACAGCATAATTAGAGCGCGGATTTTGCGGCTTTTCTTCAATACTTACAGCGCGATGCGTCTCATCAAACTCCACAACACCATAGCGCTGCGGGTCGCTGACATGATAGCCAAAGACAGTGGCACCGCTTTCACATTCTGTGGCACTTTGCAAGAGAGTATCCATATTGTGCCCAAAAAAGATATTGTCACCAAGGACAAGACAAGACGGGTGCCCCTCGATGAAGGGTCGCGCCAATAAGAAGGCCTGCGCCAAACCATCGGGCGATGGTTGGACAATATAATGAAACTCACAACCCCACGCGCTGCCATCCCCAAGAAGCTCCTTAAAAAGAGGAAGGTGGAGCGGTGTGGAAATAATGCTAATATCCCGTACACCTGCTTGAAGCAAAATACTTAAAGGATAATAAATCATAGGCTTATCATAAATGGGCATAAGCTGCTTGCTCACGCTCAGCGTGAGCGGGTGCAAGCGCGTGCCAGACCCACCCGCCAAAATAATACCTTTGCGTTCTTTCATACTATCTCGCCGTATAATTCTTTTCGAGCCAATCTTGGTACGCGCCGCTGCGCGCCCGCGTCAACCAATCTTGATTATCTAAGTACCAGCGTACTGTTTCTAAAATACCTTCATCAAAACTGTACGCCGGCGTCCAGTGAAGCTCGTTTTCCATGCGTGCACAATCAATGGCATAGCGGAAATCGTGTCCGGGGCGATCAGGAACGGAGGTGATAAGGTCGGCGTAGACACCATTTTTTCGCGGCACATATTGGTCGAGCGCGGTGCAAATGGTGGTGACCACGTCCATATTTGTGCGTTCGGCTCTGCCACCTATATTATAGGTGCGCCCCACTTGACCGCGTTGCAACACGGCTTCGATGGCGGTGCAGTGATCTTCCACATGCAGCCAGTCGCGGATATTATCCCCCTTGCCATAAATAGGCAGTGGTTTTGCGTCCAAGGCATGGCAAATCATGAGCGGAATGAGTTTTTCCGGGAATTGTCGTGGTCCGTAGTTATTGGAGCAATTTGTTATTAGAATTGGTAAACCATAGGTCTCATGAAAGGAGCGCACAAGATGGTCACTGGCGGCTTTTGAGGCGGAATACGGGCTGTTGGGCGCATAGGGGTTGTCTTCTGTGAAGGGCGGGTCTGTCAACGACAGGGTGCCAAAGACTTCATCCGTGGACACATGCAAGAAGCGAAAAGCCGCTTTTTTCGCGCCTTCAAGCCCTTGCCAATACTTGAGCGCCACGCGCAAGAGCACACAGGTGCCAAGCACATTGGTACGCACAAAGGCGTCAGGGTCAACAATGGAGCGATCCACATGGGATTCCGCCGCAAAGTTGACAATAGCA
>CAYJGA010000010.1:0-16676 GCA_964369255.1 uncultured Desulfovibrionaceae bacterium | reverse complement strand
GCTTGTTTGGCTTTGAACCGCCCAATGATTTCATGAAGAATTTTAGGCGGATTATCCCCAAAACACAAGAAAGCGGCGAAAGCTCCCTCACAGTGGTCAGACGCGCCCTTGACGCAGCCTTCCACGACGGCTATTGCCGCGGCAACTTCTCCCTCTATCACGCCCGCGACCGCAAGCCCATCCCCTTGGAAATAACCCTTGTGCGTTTATCCGTATGGAATGAGGACGTCGTTGTGGCCTATGTGCGCGACTTGCGCGACGTCAAAGCCCTCATCCACAAGATGCAAAGTGCGGAAGAACGCATCCAGAAAATTTTTGACATCACCCCCCTCGGCATCAATGTGTGGGATAAAACCTACAAAACTATTGAATGCAACGAGGCCATCGTGAAAATGTATGGCTTTGCGGACAAAAAAGCCTACATGACCACAGGCTACAAAACCATTCCCCGTGTGCAACCCGATGGCACGCCCACACTCAGTATTGCACAAAAAATGGTGGATCAAGCCTTTGAGACCGGCTATGCAAATGTAGAGTGGCTTACGTTTGACTTGAAAGGAAATCCCATTCCCGTAGAAGTTGTCTTCAAGCGCGCCTATGTACAAAAGCAAGAAGTGGTTATCGCCTATTCACGCGATTTGCGCGACATGAAGGCCAAGCTTGCGGAAATTCAAGCCGCAGAGCAAGAACTGCGCACCGCGCGCGACATTGCAGAGCAAAACACACAGGCGAAGACCCAATTCCTTGGCAATATGAGCCACGAAATACGCACGCCTCTGAACTGCGTCCTTGGCCTTTTGCATGTGCTCAACACGACTCCCTTGCAACCGTCGCAAAAAAACTATGTGGATAAAAGTATCGAAGCCGCCGACAAGCTGCTTGAGCTGGTCAACAATATTCTTGATTTCTCACAAATTGACACGGGCACGCTGGAAATGTCCACAGTGCCATTCACACTCAGCGAGATTATCAACGAAGTGAAGCTTGTCTACAGCCCACAAGCCACAGAAAAAGAGCTGGCCTTCAACTGCTTTATTGACGACACCTGCGACAGAACGCTTTACGGCGACGCCGCACGCCTGAAGCAAGTCCTCTTCCACATCCTGAACAATGCTGTGAAGTTTACAAGCTCCGGTTTCATCACCTTCAATGTCAGCTGCACAGAGCAGCAAGGCGACGAGATAAAGTATATCTTCTCCATTGAAGACAGTGGCATAGGCATGACAAAGGCAGAGAGCACGCTCATATTCTCCGCTTTTTCGCAAGCAGACTCCTCCATCACCCGCAACCACGAGGGCGCCGGCCTCGGCCTTGCCATCGCCAAGCGCATCGTCAAGCTCATGCACGGCGACATGTGGGTGAAATCACAGAAGGACAAGGGCAGTACATTCTTCTTCACAGCCCTTTTTAGTCGCAGCGAAGTGCACGCACAGGCAGCGACTCCCTATGCCATCCCCGGCGGCGCCCCCTGCACGCAAACCGAAGGCACAGCGCCTGAGCAGGCACAACAAGCAGCGTATATCGCCTCACAGCCATATCCCCCAAAGGCCTCACTTGGAAAGATATTGCTCGCAGAAGACAATGATATAAACCAACTTATTATCGTGGAACTGCTCAAAAACAAGGGCTATACTATCGAAGTCGCCTTCAACGGCAAAGAGGCCATTGACATGGTCAAAGAAAATGACTACGACCTCGTCTTCATGGACATTCAAATGCCTGTTATGGACGGACTCACTGCCACGACAAAAATTCGCGCACTCAGTGAATTTGCGCACTTGCCCATCGTCGCCATGTCCGCACACGCCATGCGCGGGGACATTGAGCTGTGCCTCCAATATGGCATGAACGACCACCTCAGCAAGCCCGTCAACCCAGAGTTGCTCTACAAGGCCGGCGAGAAGTGGGTGCGCGGCAGCGGGGTGTAGTGTTGCGTATTACAATTGGAGAGTGAAGGTTTTTTTGAAAATGTTTGTGGGGGGGGAAACTTTTTTTTAGGAAAAAAAGTTTCCCCCCACAAGCATTTCAAGACCAAATTTAAGCCAAGGGTACAAAATATGAGTACAGAAGGAACAACCATCGCCGCCATCGCCACGCCTGCGGGTGCGGGGGGTATTGGCATTGTGCGCCTCTCCGGCGGACAGGCGAAAAGCATTTTAAAGGAACGCTTTCGCGCGCACAATGAGGCATTCCAAGACTTTCGCCCGTGGATGCTGCACAAGGGTGAGTTTCTCGCGGGCGACGGCGCTGTACTGGATGTGGTCTTAGTCGTCTATATGCCGGGGCCGCGTACATTCACAGGAGAAGATGTGGCAGAAATTCACTGTCACGGCGGCCATGTACTCGTACAAGCCGTGTTGCAAAGTCTTTTGGACGCCGGCGCCCATGTGGCAGAACGCGGAGAGTTTTCCCGTCGCGCCTTCATGAACGGGCGCATGGATTTAAGCCAAGCCGAAGCCGTCGCGGACATGATTGCCGCCACAAGCACAGAGGCTGTGCGCTTGAGCGCACAGCGCCTTGACGGCGCCCTTGGGCGTCGTGTGACAGAATTGCGCGAACAACTCGAACACCTGCGGCGTTCCCTCTGCCTTGCTGTGGACTTTCCGGAAGAAGAGGTGGAGTGCCTGAGCCGTGAAGAGTTTGGCAGTGTGGTGCGCACGGTGTGTACGTCTGTGGAGGGGCTGATTGCAGCCTACGAGCGCTGTCGCCCCGTGCAAGACGGAGCCACTGTGGTGCTGGCGGGTGCGGTCAATGCGGGGAAGTCATCGCTGCTCAATGCTCTGCTTGGACATAACCGCGCCCTTGTGACAGATATTCCGGGAACCACCCGCGATTTTTTGGAAGAACACATCAATTTAAATGGTTTATCTGTTCGCCTTGTGGATACAGCAGGCTTTCGCGACAGCGACGACACTGTGGAATGCCTCGGCATGCAGCGCAGCAGCGAGCGCATGGCGCAGGCCGACGCCATCGTCCTTGTGCTGGACGGAACCCTTGGAGAAGTGGCGACCATGGTGCTTGAAGTGGCGCTGGAGAAGCAGTACGCCCACCATACGAATCCTCTGAGCTTGGCGGCGCAAGAGAATACGCTCATGGTGTGGAACAAGTGCGACCTTGCACCGGAAGTTTCTCTTGGTGAAAAATGGAAAAAATTTTCAAAAAAATGCTTCCCCATTTCTGCCAAGGACGGAACCGGGCTTGACGCGCTCGAAGTGGCATTAAAATCTTGTATTATTAGTGAAAACACTTTGGAATCAGCCGCCGGAGACGTCGTACCAAACATGCGTCAAGCCCATATTTTATCACAGGCGGCGCACGAATTGCGTTTTTTAGATGCTGACATTCAAAGCAATTTGCCCTATGATGTGTGCGCAGTTCCTTTGGACGCGGCTGTCAGCCTCTTGGGACAGATTACCGGACTTGACAGCACAGACCAGATGCTCAATGCTATATTTAACAGTTTTTGCATTGGAAAATAAATATTTTAAGCATTATAGTTGCTTCATACTTTGTTCATGGATCAGAAAGAAAGGATGTCTATGCTCGCACAACATTATCAACGTAAACTCAGTAAGGATGAGATAAATGCACTGCCTATCGCTCGGTACGAAGGGGACGTGCGTCTTGTTCGCTGTGAGGACACGTTGCGTGCGGCTGTGGATACGCTGCGACATGAGCGCGTCCTTGGCTTTGACACAGAAACAAAGCCTTCCTTTCGTAAGGGTCGCGCCAACGCGCCGGCCTTGGTGCAGCTGGCAGGCGCTCATACAGTCTTTTTGATACAGCTCACATGGCTGCCCATGAATGCGCTCTTAGCGGAACTTTTGGAGGATGCAAACATCCTCAAAGTCGGCGTCAGCATACACGATGACATGCGCGAATTACAAAAGGCTTTTGACTTTACTCCCGCGGGCGTTGTTGACCTTGCCCATATTGCGCGTGTCCACCATCTTGAGACCCAGGGCTTGCGAAATTTAGCGGCCAATTTCTTTTCCATACGCATTTCCAAGGGGCCACAGTGCTCAAACTGGAGCTTACAAGAGCTTTCAGAGCGCCAAATTGTCTACGCAGCCACAGACGCATGGATTGGGCGAGAAGTGTTTTTGCGTATGGAAGAATTGGGAATGACACAAGATATCGTATGACTTTTGTGTATGACGCCATACAGCGAGGCGTTTTATTCTATGCCCTTCATTGAAATTTCAAGCCTACAACAGGCGACTCAACACGCGACTCAACAGGCTCCCGAATGCGGTCTGCGCATAGTCTTCTTTACCGGTGGCACGGCGCTTTGTGCGCTGAGCAAGGAGCTGTGCTCTGTGACGCACAACAGCGTGCACCTTGTGACCCCCTTTGATTCCGGCGGCTCCTCTGCCTCACTGCGGGACGCTTTTCATATGCCCGCCGTGGGCGATGTGCGCAACAGGCTCCTTGCCCTTGCGGACACGAACCACACATCACCGGCGCTGCTGCAACTGTTGCATTCTCGTTTGTCGGCAAAGGAGCAAGCAGACGAAAGTACGAGCGAACAAGAGGGCAAGCAAGGGCGCGGGCAAGCGCCGCGCCTTGTGTCCTACGTATATACGCTTGTGTCAAAAAAGCATCCCATCTGGCAAGAAATGCCCGTCCACCTCGCAGAAACCCTGCGTACCTATCTTTTGTGCTTTTTAGAAAGAATACCTCCTGCCTTCGACGCACGCAGAGCAAGCATAGGCAACCTTGTGCTTGCAGGGGCATATTTGCAACACAATCGACAATGGAAGCCAGCCATAAACATGTTCTCCCGCTTGCTCCGCGCCCGCGGCACAGTGCTCCCCATCAGCACGAGCAACGCGCACCTTGGCGCCACACTCACCGACGGACATGTGCTTGTGCGCGAACACTGCATCGCAGAGCGACAAGTAGAGCACATGCAACACATACACATGCAGCATACGTCGCCACGGTCGCAAACAAGCACCATAAAACAGCTCTTTTTTATTCCACAAGCGCAGGAACTGAGGTATAGGAGCGGCGATTTTTCGCCGACCCCGTGTCAGCCTCGTATTTATTCGGAGGCCGCCGCGCATATCCGTCATGCAGAGGCCATATGCTATCCCATGGGCTCCTTTTATACGAGCATCATCGCCAATCTTTTGCCCGTCGGCGTGGGCAAGGCTGTGGCACAGGCGCAATGTCCTAAAATATATATCCCCAATGTGGGGCACGATGCGGAGCAGGCACAACTCAGCGTTGCCGACACTGTGCATGTCATTCTAAAATCATTGCGCAAGGATGCGGGATGCGTTCCCACGCACAGCCTTTTGCATGCTGTCATCGTTGACCCTGAAGGCGGACACTATCCCAATGGCATTGACAAAGAAGGGATTGAAGCGCAGGGCGTGCGTCTTGTATCCTTGCCTCTTGTGCGGGATAAAAGGGACAATTGGGACAGCGGAGGAGCAACACAAGAGCATGACGCAAAGCTGACCCTCAACGCGCTCTTACACTGTGTCGAAACGATACAGTCTGCCGCAACCTCTGCGCGACCATAGGATGTGTGTAAATGCAGCGTGCGTGTGCGGAGTGCGAAAAGTGCTTTCAGGTGTTTTGACAGTGTGCGCGTGACATGCTAAAGCTTTTCTGAGCGGGGTGAGTGAGAGTATTCACTTCGCTGTTTTGCACTATTTTTGAACGGCTTGTGGAGCTGGAATTTTGCAGCAGCCTATTGAGACCATAAAGCGATTTTTCGGCGTCATTACCGCGAAACTCGCGCTGTTAAGACCATAAAGCGACTTTCAACTCGCAAGGAGGATACGCTTACGGACGTGCGCAAGCTTACCCGTGAGGTTTTCGGGCTTTTTTTGTTATTCTGGGCCATGCTCATATTGCTGAGCCTTGTCACCCACAACACAGCGGACCCAAGCTTGAACCATGTGGTGAGCTCGTCTGTGCCCGTGCTCAACAATGCTGGTCTTTTGGGTGCCTATATATCTGGTTTTCTGAACGATGTCTTTGGCATTGCGTCCTATGTGTGGCCTCTTGTCTTTGGCGCTGTGGGTGCGGCATGCGTGTCACCGGCCTATGAGCTTGTGTGGTGGCGCTGGATTGGCTATTTCATGATGACCATGTGTTTTTTGTGCATGGGCACCGCGTGGGATGTGCAATTTGGACACATTCGCGGCGGTGGCATGATTGGCAATGCCATCTATGCACCCACGGCTCGCCTCTTGAGTCCGGGGGGGTCTGCGCTCCTTTGGCTCTTTATCTTTGTCATCGCCTTGGAATTGGCATTTGGCATCTCATGGCTCAATATTTTTAAAAAGACGAAGGCCATGCTCAGTGCGCGCGTGCGCATCACAAGCGCAAAGCCTGTGCCGCAACCGACGCAAAAAGAGGCCACACTTGCGCTTCCGCCGCTCTTTTCTCTCCAAACATTGCGCAACAAACTGTCACGACCCGAACCGCGCGCCATCCCCGAAATGTGCCTTGATGTGGACGCGGTGAATGTCACTCCAGACGCAAATACAGCCAAGGCAAACGCAAAACCGGATGGGGAAACGACGCCCGCAACTCTCGACGCGCCCGTATCAGCAGCTCCACAACAAGATGCGCCTCAAAGCGAGGCCGCACAGACAGACATTGCAGACGCCAAGCCAGCAGATATGCCAGCGGATGCATCTGCAAATCCATCTGCAAATCCATCTACTGACAAGCCCATGTCCGCGCCCGCAAATGAAGAGAAAAGTGACCCAAAAGACGAAGCCGCAGAGCCTGTTGCTGCGCGGACAGAAGAAAAAGCGCACGACGCACCTTCCGAACCAGAGGAAGACGCAAAGCCAAAAGAATCAAATCCAGACGAAGTAAAGCCAGAGGAAAGCAAGGAAATCGAGGAAATCGAGGAAGAACAAACATCTCCACAGGAGCACACAGTCGAGCACGAAGCGAAACAAGAGCAAGAGCCAAAGCCAGACCAAGCGCCCACAGAGAATGCCCCAAGCACACAAGAAGCACAAGAGGCGCAAGAAGCACAAGAAGCGCAAGAAACTTCAGAAGACACCCCTGTGCTCGCAACACCTGATGTACTCGTTTTAGACAGTGCCGACACTGCTGTTCCTGTCGAAAGCGCGTCCGTAAGCAGTCCTGAAAGCAATCCGGCAAACAATCCGGCAAACAGTCCTGAGTCCACGGACGACGACTTTTTTGCGCCCTCCATAGCCCCCCTGCCTCCGCAAAACTTCATGCCCATGCCTGCCATAATGCAGGCAGATGAGAAAGAAACGCCGCAGACACATAAAGCCGCAGACCATGACGACGACAGTGATACCACGAGTGAAAATCTTGATGTCGACGAAGCTCTTGCCGACGACGACAGCCTCAATGCCAACACGCTCCCCGCAAAGGCCACTCCCCCCTCTCAAGCCTCATGGGTGCCCCTGCCCTCCCTTGACCTGCTTCAATTTGGCAACGAAACCTCCCTCGATGACGGAGCCGAGCGCGAAGCACGCGGCAAAGCCCTCATGTCCTGCCTCGCCGATTTCAACATCCAAGGAGAGCTTGTACGCATCACCCCGGGCCCCGTCGTGACAAGGTACGAAGTGCGCCCCGCCGCAGGCGTGCGTGTGGCGCGTTTCAGCAGCTTGAGCGACGACATCGCACTGGCTCTCAAAGCCATTGCCGTGCGCATTCAAGCCCCCATCCCCGGTTCTGACACTGTGGGCATCGAAATTCCCAATCGTCATAGACACATGGTGAATTTCCGCGAAATACTGGAATCTTCCTCCTTTCAACATGCCTCCGGCCCTTTGAGTATGGCGCTCGGGAAGGATATTTCCGGCAAGCCCTATGTGACAGACCTTTCACGCATGCCTCACCTGCTTGTGGCAGGCGCCACGGGAGCGGGGAAGAGTGTGGGCTTAAACTCCATACTCTTGAGCCTCCTTTATACGACATATCCTGAGCATATGCAGTTGCTCCTCATCGACCCCAAGCGCATTGAACTGGCTGTCTATGCCGACTTGCCACACCTCGTACACCCCGTCGTGACGGAAATGCAATTTGCGAAGAATGCGCTGGAATGGGCTGTTCACGAAATGGATCAGCGCTATGCAGCCATCGCACGCCTCAGCGTGCGCAATATCACAGGCTATAATGAGAAGCTCAAAGCCTATGGCGATAATCTCCCGCCGGACTTGGCGGACTTACGCCCCATGACCTATCTTGTCATCGTCATTGACGAATTGGCAGACCTTATGCTCACAGCCGCGCGTGAGGTGGAGACAAGCATTGTGCGCCTTGCACAACTTGCGCGGGCGGCGGGTATACATATGATTCTTGCCACGCAGCGCCCCAGTGTCAATGTTGTCACCGGCATCATCAAGGCGAACTTTCCGTGTCGCATATCGTTTCAAGTGACAAGCGCCCACGATTCGCGTACAATCCTCGACCTTGTGGGTGCCGAGCGCCTTCTTGGGAAGGGGGATATGCTCTTCAAGCCCAGCGGCGACCGCCCTTTGCGTCTGCACGGCCCCTTTGTGCCCGATGAAGAAGTGCATGCCGTGGTAGAGCATTGGAAGAAATATTTGCCGCCGGCCTACAAGGTGGACTTTGCCCAATGGGGTGCGGACGAGGCGCTTGCCAACGCAGGAAGCGGCGGCGCCACCACCGGTTCCGGCAACAACGACGCCCTTTATGGAGATGTACGCGCCTTTGTGGAAGAAAATGGCAAGGCGTCCACGTCTCTCATTCAGCGGCGTTTCAAAATTGGTTTTGTGCGCGCCGCGCGCCTTATGGATCAACTGGAAATGGATGGCATCATCGGCCCTGTCGATGGCAGTAAACCCCGCGTTGTCATTGGCAGATAGCGAAAACATACAGAACACTGCAAAATATAAACGAGGTTCACATGCTTAAAATTTTTTGTTATATAACATTGTTCTTGTGCGCTGTTGCAAGCGTGACACATGCGGCACGCCTTGAAGACGAAATTCAAGAGCGTTATAAAAATGTGGACAACATCAAAACCACTTTTAACCAAGTTCTCACACACAGAGAAAGTGGCACTGTGGAAAAGCGCACGGGCACACTCATTTTTGAGCGTCCCTTCCATGTGCGCTGGGAATCGGACGCCCCCAATGCAGAACTGCTTGTTATCAGCGAAACGGAAATATGGAACTATCTCCCTGATGAAGAGGTGGCCTATCGCTATGGCGCAGAGGTGGCCTACGATTCACAAATACTTGTACAAGTTATCACCGGCCTTGCCAAGCTTGACAAGGATTTTGAGGTGAAAGCCATTGGCATAGAAGAGGGAAATATCGCCCTCCAGCTCTTCCCTCATGAACCGCGCCCCGACCTTGTGGAAGCGCTCTTGTGGGTGGATAATGATTCAAAGCTCATTAAAAAAGTGCGTATTTTGGATTTTTATGGCAATAGCAACGAACTGACATTTACAAAGCTTGACATTAACGTCAAACTTGATGCAAATCTTTTTACGTTCACGCCGCCGGAAGGCGTGGATGTGGAAGACGCCCTACAACAGGAAATGCTTGACAGAGAGCTTTAGCAATCCGCTGAAAAAGGGCAAACTGCGGCGTCAAAATACAAATGCAGACCGCTTATGTATGTCTGTATACACGGCGCGCCCTGCATTTGTATTTTTCCTTGCATTTTACCCTTTTTGAGCGGATTGTGGGAGCTGTAGGCCGCTGAAAAAATATAACCCGCTGAAAAAGGGCAAACTGCGGCGTCAAAATACAAATGCAGACCGCTTATGTATGTCTGTATACACGGCGCGCCCTGCATTTGTATTTTTCCTTGCATTTTACCCTTTTTGAGCGGATTGTGGGAGCTGTAGGCCGCTGAAAAAATATAACCCGCTGAAAAAGGGCAAACTGCGGCGTCAAAATACAAATGCAGACCGCTTATGTATGTCTGTATACACGGCGCGCCCTGCATTTGAATTTTTCCTTGCATTTTACCCTTTTTGAGCGGATTGTGGGAGCGGTAGGCCGCTGAAAAAATATAACCCGCTGAAAAAGGGCACACTGCGCCTTTTCTTGCAGCTGAGTTTTTCAACGAGCTGTTACATCACACTACAACACTCTTACCACTACGACACCGGAGGTAGACATGTCAAAACTGGACGGAACTTCATCAACCACGAGCGACCTTGCAATTATCGGCTTTTACATCCTCACATTTGCGTGCTCCATGGGAGCGTTTCTCACATGGATTCCTCTTATTTGCGTTTTAGTTGCCAAGAGCGCGGCACGCAGTCAAGGAGCGGAGCTTGTTCTCTCGCACTGTCGCTGGCTGCAACGCACCATCCTCTATGGTTGGCTTTGGGCGACACTTCTTGTCATCGTTGGCATAATTGTTATTGCTGTCATGTCTGTCCCTACCTCAGAGATAACCGCCCTCGCAGACAGCATTACAGCTGACACAGACGCACTCACACCTTCCACCATGTTGGCAGTGGGTATTATGATAGGCGCTGTGGTCATCGTCTCCTTGTGGCAGACCTATCGCATCTTGCGCGGCATCTATAATGTGGCCAATGGAAATCGACCTAAGCCCGGATATTGCTAATAGCCTCCTCTAAGTAAAGAGATTTTTGAAAATGGATGGGGGGGAAACTTTTTTTCCCTAAAAAAAGTTCCCCCCCCACAAGCCTTTCAAAAAAATCTCTTTGGTAAGAAACAAATCTTAGTACATCTGCTCCTTGAGCCACAACTTAATCCCTTCAGTGGGCGTGAAAATACCTTTCAAAGAACCGTACTCCTCGAAAAACTCCTCACGCAGATGATCCGGCAGCGGCATGGTGAAAATGTCTTCGGCGGCTTCGGAATTGCGACGCACTAAGCGCAAAACCGGCTCCACATCCCATGTATCAACAACAAAATAGGTAGAATAATCGTCCTTGGAACGCACAGGTGGATATTCAGCATTCCAATCATTATTGCCCCACTCCAAATACATGGTGACGGCGTGTTCGGGGGTCAAGTTCCAGTCGATGTCATATTGAATGCTTTGTAAATTACTCATAAAGGCCTCCTTGCCTGTTGTCTTATTAGTAATCACTCTTTTTAAGAAATGCAAGCCTTTTTCTTAAATATTTTTTAACCTCAAACATGTGGGAACACTTTATAATATTTTATTTTTTTCGCGATGAGCATTTTTCCTAATGACATTCGGGAAAAAAATTTGTAAATAGACTGTGAATATCATCAACAATCTTTCAAGAGAGCCTTATGTTTTGGATTATCTTTAGCGCCGTCTATACGGCCTTTGCCCTCTATTTTTTCTTGCGCCTTGTGTATCCATTGCCCTTTCGATGGCAGGCAAAAAGCGCCATTTTTATCTTCATCTTCATCCCGCTCATGTTGCGCTTTGCGTCGGACGAGACAATATTCTCTGTCCCCGACAGCCTCCTGATGGTACCCTCGTGGCTTTTTTTGAGCATCATCGTCGGCGCTTCCTTGGCACTTTTTGCAGACATCGTGCGCCTAGTCCTCTATGTATGCCGCGTCCGCGTGCCATGGGCTCGCTGCCTTCCTGTCATCTTGTGCCTCGCCGGGAGCATCGCCGCCTATGGCATGTATGAGGCCGTCAAAGTTCCACCTGTCACGCGCTATACGCTTTCATTCCCCAACTTGCCCCGCGCGCTGGATGGCAAAACCATTGGCGTGGTTGCCGACCCGCAAATAACACGACTCTTCCGTGGTGCATGGTTGCAGGAGAGCTTTGAAAAGCTCATGACATACAAGCCTGACATGATTGTCATTGTAGGCGACGCTGTGGACGCTTCTCTCCACCTCCTCCAAGAGGAGGCCAAGGCATTCGGCCTGCTTCAAGCGCCCATGGGCGTCTATTTTATACCGGGCAATCATGATTATTACGCAGGCTATAGTGAATGGCGTCGCTATTTTCGCAGCCTGCCTCATATGACTGTCCTTGAAAATGCCCACAAAACGCTTCCCCTTAAGAATGGGAGCGACAATGACACGAATAACAGCAACGACGCTCTGCACATTATTGGCATCACTGACCCAAGAGCCGGAGCCTTTGGCTTTGAAGGGCCAAATGCAGACAAGGCGCTTGCCGGCCTCACACCCGCCGCAGGGGAAAACTTCCGCCTCCTTCTCGGTCATCGTCCCTATCATAGGGAATATGTAAAAGTGCAAGCCCAACTCCTCCTCACAGGGCATACCCACGGCGGCGTTCTCCTGCCTATGCAAGACTACGTCGCCAGCAGGAACGACGGCTATGTGAGCGGGCTCTATGAAACAGATTTCGGCTCGCTCTTTGTGAGCGATGGCATGGGCATTTGGGACGGCTTTCCCATGCGTCTTGGTGTCCCCTCAGAAATGCCCATTATCACACTGCGCCGCGGTGCAAAATAATTCTTCACACTGCTTATAAAAAAGGGGGGCGCCAGAAAGCGTCCCCCTTTATTCACATATCAATTTCCCATTAGCTACTGAGCCTTAACAATGTTTCCCGCAAGTCTTGGGCAAGCTGTGTCAGCTCGCGCACGGCGAGTGCGGATTCGTTCATGCCATTGGACAGGTCATCGGCAATTTGATTGATGGTCGTGGCAGCATAGCTGATTTCCTCCGACGTCGCAGACTGCTCTTCGGCGGCGGTGGCAATGTTCGTAATCAGGGACGCATTTGCTTCCGCGAGCCTTTGAATTTCGGCAAGGGCTTGGCCTGAGGCATTGCTGAGGGTGGTGGCCTCGCCGATAATTTTTGCAGCCTTCTCAAATTGCGCGATATTGGCGGCGGTGGATTGCTGAATACCTGTGATACTGCTGCCCACTTCTGTGGTGGCGCTCATGGTATTTTCTGCCAGCTTGCGCACTTCGTCTGCCACAACGGCGAAGCCGCGGCCTGCATCGCCTGCGCGGGCGGCTTCGATGGCGGCGTTCAGTGCCAAGAGGTTTGTTTGGTCGGCGATGTCGGAGATGACACCCATGACAGAACCAATGGATTCCACTTGCGTGCCCAAGGCTTTGATGTCGTTGGAGAGTGCCACGGCTACGGTGTTCACATCGCCCATGGCCTTCACCACTTGCGACACAACACTTGTGCCTTCTCCGGCTTTTTCGTGTGTTTCGCTGGCTTGTACACGCGCCTTTTCGGCGCTGCTTGCCACTTCTAGGACGGTGGCGTTCATTTCTTCGATGGCTGTGGCGGCGGAGGCTGTTCTGTCGCGTTGCACAGTGGTGCCTTCAGTGGCTTGTTCCACTTGTGCTGCCAGCTCCTCTGCGGCGGTGGCTACTCTGTTGGCTATTTCTGTAGCCTGATGTGCTACGTCCATAATAGTGCGCTGTGTTTCCTTAATGGCTGTAATGTCTGTCACAAGCACAATAACAGAGCGCACAACACCCTTCTCGCACACCATGGGGATGCTGCTGTAGGAAACATCCATGCGCGTATTCTTGGGTCGAATAACAGTCTCATTGGCGGCGGGCATTTTGCTTTGCAGCGCCATGAGGACGGCGTCGGACGGCGTGCCATGGTCTTCATTGTTCATCACCTGCTTGCAGTCCCGACCCACAATATCTTCCCCGGCCACGCGACGGGTGACAGCGTTGGCATAGGTAATTTTATAGGCATGGTCCACGACAAAGACAGGGGATTCTGTCTTTTCAAAGACGACGGCGAAGGTGTCGAGAATGGCGTTTGTGCCATCCACAAGGCTTGCAAAGTCACCTCTGAAGCGATCGACGGCGCCGCGATACATGAGGTTGCCTGCCCGAATTTCTTCCTTGAGACACTCATACTCGGACACAATTTCCTTGAGCGCCTTGGGGATGGCACGCAGGGCATCGGCGAGCTTGCCAAGTTCGTCATTTCGATGGACGTTGAGCTGACCGTCAAGATTGCCGGCGGCGACATCGCTGGCAAATTGGACGCCGCGTTCAAGAGCGCGCACGACGGGCAGCACCACAAGCCACACCACAACGGTGCCCAAGATGATGGACGTGACAATGATAATAATACTTGTATTACGCATTGTTGTAAGGTCTTCAAAAACTTCCTCACTGTCTATGCGTGTGACAGCCGTCAACTTTAAGTCTTTATTTGTCGTATAGTAGGCGAAGATTTGTCGTCCGTCGTTGCCAAGGGACTCGACGAGCTGTCCGCCGTCGTAGGCGACCCATTCTTTATAGAGGCCAGCTGCTGGCAGGTTTTCTTTGAAAAGCAGGTTTTGATTGGTGGTAACTGCCACAAGTCCGGCTGAGTTTAATATATAGGAGGAGCCAGTGCGCCCGCGCTTCATCTCGCCCACTATTTCTCCAAGAAAATCGACTTCGACGGTCACACGAATGACGCCCACGACCTTGCTTCCATCGCGCACAGGCGCTGTGGCAACGAGTACAGGCATATTGTCGAGGCGACTCATAAAGATAGTGGAGAAATACGGATTTCCCGATCTTGCTTCTTGAAAGTACTCTCTGTCACCAAAAGCGCTCCCCACAGGAGCTGTGCGTAGATTGGAGGATGTGACTGTGACCCCTTGCATGTCCAAAAGTGTTGTGCGGACAAAATCGGGATAGGACTCAAGTTCGTGCTGGAGTACTTTTTCCATCTCCTCCACCTGCGCTTTCTCGGCGGTCGCACTACTTGCGAGGAAGCTCACTACACTCTTGTTTTGAGACAATCGCGTGACATCTGTGATGCGCTCATCGGCAAAGCTTGCCATAATTCGCATGAGGGAGTTGCCTTCACCGGCAAAGTCCGTTGCCAGTGCTTGACGAACATTGTCTTCGGCGGCTCTGTAAGAAAGAAAACCGCTAACCCCTAAAAGAACCACAAGTAATGCAATAATCGGCATAAGAAGCTTAAACTGGAGTTTCATATGACCCCTCCTTAACAAATGCTACTGAATATTTGACTGAGGCAATTTCTGCGCGAGTAATACACTTCCCACGAAATGTAAATACTTATGAGCATTTTTTTTTTGACTTTTGACGATAAAAACAACTCAGACATCAAAACAGCACTTTACGCGCAAAACTTTCTTCGATACCATACTTCCCATGCACTCTTTGTTACATTTTGCAAAAGGAAATAACCGATGACACTTCATTCATGCTTTAAGGCCTATGACATCCGTGGCGCCTTTCCGGAGACACTCAACGAACGCTTTGCGAGGGCCCTGGGTCATGCTTTTGGCACTTTTCTACGAGACTCAACCCGCAGCAAAAGCCATTGCAAAAATCATGCCGATAAAACACCTATTCATGTGGTTGTGGGGCGTGATTGTCGCCTCTCCGGCGAGGTTTTGAACCGCGGCCTTGTAAGCGGATTGCGGCTCGCGGATGTGCATGTGCACGACATTGGCATGTGTGGGACGGAGGAAATATACCATGCAAGCCTTGGCGAGTGTGCTGCACACTTTCGCCTTCCTTCCGAAATGAACTCCGAAAGAAGCGGGGACGAGGTCGTCATAAGTGGCGGCGTCATGATTACAGGCAGCCACAATCCTGCGAATGAAAATGGATTTAAGATGATACGCGCGGACGCTGTGCCCATCGGACGAGAGTCCGGCCTCAAGGACATTCAGGCGCGCACCCTCGCCTTTTTAGAGAATGCAACGCAAGATACGGAAGGCGGCTCTTATACACAGCACTCCATCCGTCAGCATTTTGTTCGTTTTCTCCTCGATACGGTGGACATTGACGCCGTCAATGCCCTACAAGCGAAAACGCCGCGCCCATTGCGCATTTATGCGGACGCGGGCAATGGCTGTGCCGGCCTCGTGTTGCAAGAGCTCATACCCCACCTGCCCTTTGACATCATCCTCGCCAATGGACAGCCGGACGGCTCCTTTCCGCACGGCGTGCCCAATCCGCTTTTGCCGGAGCGCCGCGCTGCTACAGCGCAGGGCGTGCGTGAGACGGGTGCTGACACAGGTGTGGATATGGGTGTCGCATGGGACGGCGATTTTGACCGCTGTTTCTTTTATGATGCCGAAGGCAACTTCATAGAAGGCTATTATGTCGTCGGACTTTTGGCACAGAGCCTTTTGCAGGACTCCCCAAACGAAAGCATCATTCATGATCCGCGCCTCATATGGAATACGCAGGACATCGTAAAGGCCGCAGGGGGCAGGGCTGTGGAGAGTAAGGGCGGTCACAGTTATATGAAGGAGACCATGCGCCGCGAGAATGCTCTCTACGGCGGCGAAATGAGCGCACACCACTTCTTCCGCCGCTTTGCTTACGCCGACTCCGGCATGCTCCCTTGGTTGCTCGTGGCAAAGCTTCTCCTGCGCAGCGGCAAAAGCCTTCAATCACTCTTACAGGAGCGCATGGCAGCATTTCCGTGCAGCGGTGAAATAAACCGTCGTGTGGAGAATGTGCCCGGCATCCTCAACGCGCTTGAAGCACAATATGCCAAGGACGCGCTTTGCGTAGCGCACAGGGACGGCCTCTCCGTAGAATACGACACATGGCGCTGCAATGTACGGGCGTCCAATACAGAGCCACTTTTGCGCCTCAATGTGGAAACACGGGGCGATACACGCCTTTTAAAAGAAAAAACAGAGGAAATTTTACAGGTAATCGAAGGCTGTGCTCAGGGTTGATCCTAAATAAAGAGATTTTTTTGAAGGGGGTTTGGGGGAAAGCTTTTTTATTTTTTTCTTGGGGGGAAACTTTTTTTAGGAAAAAAAAGCTTTCCCCC
>CAYJGA010000009.1:0-16748 GCA_964369255.1 uncultured Desulfovibrionaceae bacterium | reverse complement strand
CCCCAAACCCCCTTTCAAAAAAACCATCTGGATAGCTAGGTAGTTAGGGGTTTTTCTCAATAAATCCCTTAAACTGCTCCAAGAGCATTTCGCAAACACAATTGCGAATGATTCACACAATCGGAATCACGTGGGCGCGGCCGCAGGTCATTCCGATTTGTTTTTTTGAAAGGAGTTTTGGGGAAGACTTTTTTCTTTGGGGAAAACTTTTTTTAGGAAAAAAAGTCTTCCCCCAAACCCCCCTTTCAAAAAAACCATCTGGATAGCTAGGGGCTGTTTCTAAATAAATTCTTTTGCCCTTTGCCACAGCGCTCAAAATGTCAAAACAAGTTCTTTTGTAGAAAACTACAAAACATCTCTTCAATCCTCCATTCGCAAGCGCCGATTGTCTAGCTACCCAGCTGGTTTTTTTGAAGGGGGGTTTGGGGGGAAAGCTTTTTTTTCCTAAAAAAAGTTTCCCCCCAAGAAAAAAACTTAAAAAAATAAAAAAAGCTTTCCCCCAAACCCCCTTCAAAAAAATCTCAAGAAAAAAAACTTATTCCTTCATGGTCTTTGTCAATTCCGTCAGCTCCACGGCCTGTGAGGCGAGGGCGCGCACGGACTGCGTGGCTGTATTCATGCTTTGCGCTGTTACGAGAGCAATTTCGTTCACCTGTGTCATGGAGACGCTGATGTTCTTCGTGGTGGTGAGCTGTTCCTCAGCGGAGCGGGCGATGGCTTGTACTTGTTCCGCGGAGTTTTCCGTCATCGAGCTGATTTCTGCCAGCGCTTCACCGGACGTGCGCACAAGGCCTGTGGCCTTTTCGATGGCCTCGTAGGATGCGCGCGTTTGTGTGAGACTTTGGCTTGTATTGTGCTGAATTTCAGAAATAATCGTTCCCACTTCGCTGGTGGACGACATGGTTTTTTCTGCCAACTTTCGCACTTCGTCCGCCACGACGGCAAAGCCACGACCTGCCTCTCCGGCGCGCGCGGCCTCGATGGCGGCGTTGAGGGCGAGGAGATTTGTCTGGTCGGCAATTTCAGAAATAACTCCCATGACTTGGTCGATGGACTTGGCGCTGGCATCCAGCTTTTGCATGTCTTCCATGAGGCGCGTTGTAAGCCCTTGCACGTCCTGCATGCTGCGCACAGCCTCGCGGGCGACGCTTTGCCCGTCGAAGGCCTTCTTTCCGGCGGCGTCGGTGGCATTGGTGGCATTGCTGGCATTTTCTGCCACCTTCACCACGGTGTTCTCCATATCTTCGATGGCGCCTGTGGTATCGGTAATTTGCCGCGCTTGGTGGGAGGCGCCCTCTTCGCATTCTGTGATGGTCTGAGCGAGGTCTTGCGTGGTTGCGGACAGCTTTTCTGCCACAAACTCAAGATGTGTCGCTACTTCCACAAGATGCTCGGTCTTGGCATGGGCGCTGCGCTCTGCTTGCGCCGCCGCGTCAAGAGCGTGCTGTATTTGCGCCGCATTCTTTTCGCTCTCTTGCATGGAGGCGTGTGCTTCGGCAATTTTTTCTTTTAAGGACGACACCATTCGGTTCAAAGCCATCCCCATAATGCTGATTTCGTTCTTTGTTTCGCCTTCCACGGTGTCGATTGTCACATCGAGCTCACCTTCCGCCACTTGCGTGGAAATGCGCGTGAGCGTTCCCACAGGCCCCGTAATGGAGCGGATGATGGAAATGGCTATGGGCAAGATGATGAGCACAGCCAGCACAACACCGCCGAGAATGTATAGCAAAATTGTGCCGGACTGGTCTTCCATGCTGACGGTCAAGTCCTCCACAAGCGTGTCCACAAGGTCAACGTACACCCCTGTTCCAATCCAGAAGGGAGTGCCCTTCAAATTGATGGCAAAGGCAAGCTTTGGCGCAATTTGCCCGTTGGGCTTTGGATAGACAAAGCTCACAAATTCCCGACCGGCGGCGGCAGTTCTTGACAATTCACGCACAAAGTAGACGCCGTTAGAATCCTTGGCGTCGCGCAAATCCTTGTCGAGGAGGCTTGGATTAGCCGGATGCGCAACGACGGTCGTGCCCTCGTAGACGAAAAAGTAGCCCGTATCCTGTAAGTCAAAACGGGATTTTGAGGTAAAGTCGCGCACAATCTGCACCTGTTCTTCGCGGGACTTGCCTGCCACCAAGGTCTCAAGCCCCTGCGCCGTGGCAAGGGTCAAGTCCTTAATGCGATTTTCCTGCAATGCAAACATCTGCTCGCGCGAAAGCGCCGCGCTGTCCTTCGTCAACTGCCCGGAGGCTATATAAAAGACTCCAATAAAACCCAAAATCATCGACAACAGCGTGCATAAAATAAGATAAATGCGTGTTCCGATAGACGTATTTTTCAACATGACAACACCTTTTATGTAAGAGAATGTTCTTGCTTTCTGAGAACTAATATCGGCCTATGTAGTCCGCACTTTAGGCGGGGTCAAGAAAATTCTTCGTAGACTCAAGCCCAAAAAGCAGTTTTCGACGGAAATGTAAAAAGACACTAACTATCTAAAAAATCAGACGCTTCACAAAATCAGACCATAAAAATTGAGTGAACAACCAATCAGTCCCTATCCATTTAATCTACGAAAATGTAAAAAGTCCAAGGCCTCAAAACTCTAGAATGCTTTTTCTGCCTTACGTTATTTTCAACATTTCAATGGGTTATACCTAGAAAGCGACTTTGGCACAAAGAATGCTTTAGTCGAGTATGATTTATTTTGCAAGCGGCTTTAGCCTTGTTCGAGAAACATCAAAAGGAAAGGAAATGACAATGAATGCAAGTGACACAGGCTTTATTATTATTTGTGCCACCATGGTGATGCTGATGACGCCGGCACTGGCCTTGTTCTATGGTGGGCTTGTGCGCTCAAAGAATGTGCTCTCCACCCATATGCACAGCTACGCTGCCCTCGGGCTTATCACGGTTTTATGGGCTTTGCTTGGATACTCCCTCGCCTTTGGCCCCGACCAATATGGTCTTATCGGAGATTTTTCCTATATATTTTTGAAGGGTGTCAATGGTGAAGCCGCACCCCTTGCGCCGCAGTTGCCGCATACGGTCTTCATGGCCTTTCAGTGTATGTTCGCCGTGCTTACTGTGGCCTTGGTCTCCGGCGCCTATGCGGAGCGCATACGTTTTTCGGCCTACTTGCTCTTTTCCGGACTCTGGTTCTTCGTGGCTTATGTGCCCATGGCACACTGGGTGTGGGGAGGCGGCTGGATGGCACAGATAGGCGCCATTGATTTTGCTGGCGGCGCTGTCGTACACATGGCCTCTGCCGCAGGCGCTCTCGCCTGCGCCCATGCCCTTGGCGCGCGCAGCGGTCTTGGTTCCGTTCCCATGCGCCCCCATAACCTCACGCTGACGCTCCTTGGCGGCGGCCTCCTCTGGTTTGGCTGGTTTGGCTTTAACGCAGGCAGCGCCCTCTCTGCCGGCCCCTTGGCAGGCCATGCCCTTCTGAGCACGCACCTTGCCACGGCGGCGGGCGTCCTTGGCTGGCTTGTCATCGAATGGAAGCGTACAGGCAAGCCCACCACACTCGGTGCGGTATCCGGTGCTTTAGCAGGCCTTGTTGCCATCACTCCCGGCGCGGGCTTTATTCCCCTTACAGACGCGCTTATTGTTGGTTTTATTGGCGGCATGGTGTGTTATGGCGGCGTTTTGCTCAAGGAAAAGCTTAATTATGACGACGCACTTGATGTTGTGGGCATCCATGGCCTTGGCGGCACATGGGGCGCATTTGCCACAGGACTCTTTGCCAGCGCCTCTGTGAATGGTATTGACGGCCTCTTCTACGGCAATCCGGATTTATTGGTGGCACAAGTTATATCGATCATTGGCACATGGGGTTTTGTCTACATCGTGAGCAGGATTATTCTTGTCATCGTCAAAGGCGCGGTGGGCTTGCGTGTCACACCTGAATCGGAAGTCACAGGTCTTGACCTTGCCGAGCACAATGAACGCGGCTATTCCCTCTAATATTTGACAGAGAAAGTGAGAATGTCATGAAAAAAGTTGAAATAATTATTCGTCCTCAAGTGCTTGATGTGGTGCGTGTTGCCCTCGAAGAAGCAGGGGTAAGGGGTTTGAACTACAGCGAAGTGAAGGGATACGGGCAGCAAAAAGGTCATTGCGAAACCTATCGTGGACAGACTATCTTCGTGGAATATGTCCACAAAGTGCGCCTTGAAGTTGTTGTCACCGACGCAATGCTCGAAAGTGTTGTCGGCGCTGTGGAAAAGGTGGCGCGCACGGGACATGTGGGCGATGGAAAGATATTCATCACTGATATGTACGAAGTTATTCGCATACGCACAGGCGAGCGCGGCGATATAGCTGTATAACAGGCTACTAAAGGCAATAATAAATTTCCAAAAGAATACGAACCTCTAACCCATCGCGCTATGCTCTCCTCACTTCGCAGCATAGCGCGATGTTCTCTGTCATTCCTGTTTGACAGCTGTGCAAAATCATGACAGTGTTACTTTGTCACTTCATCATCAATGACGGAGGAAGAGCTATGGATGCACAGGGTATGACCTACCAAGACACGCAGAGTCATTTGGAACTTATTCTCATCACAGGTCTTTCAGGCGCGGGCAAAAGCACAGCCCTGCACGTCTTTGAGGATTTGGGCTATTTCCCCATGGACGGCCTACCTCTTTCTTTGTTGCCGCACATGAGTGACATGCTCCGCCACAATTCCATGCACAAGTTCAAGGGCATAGCTCTTGGCGTCAGTGTACACCATGCTTTTAGCCCCACAAGCGTGAACGTGAACATACACGATGCAAGCTCTCAAGAGCGTGCTCAAGAAAGCGCGAAAGAAAATGCTGGGGAAGGCGTAGGTGAAATTCTCGACGCGTTGCGTGCGCAGCACATACACCCCTGCCTCGTCTTTTTTGAAGCGGATGAGGCCGAAATACTTCGGCGCTACACCACAACTCGTAGGCCACACCCACTCGAACGCGCGGGCTTCAGCCTTCTCCAAGCGCTTGAGCGCGAAAAACACAAACTCGCTCCTCTGCGCCACGCCGCAAGCTTCATTTTCGACACAACCCCCTTCTCCATCCACGACCTGCGCCGCGTCTTACAACAACAATGGGGACAAGCAGAGGGCACAGCACTGCGCACCCTTAAAGTCAATCTCATCTCCTTCGGCTTCAAGTACGCCACGCCCAAGGACGCGGACATGCTCTTTGACGTGCGCTTCCTCCCAAACCCTTATTTTGACATTTCTTTACGACATCTTTCCGGTCAAAGCAAGGCCATTGTTGACTATATTTTCGCCCAAACCCAAGAGCAATCCTTCCTTAAAAAGCTTACGGAATTTGTTCTTTTTACACTCCCACTCATGGAAAGCGAAGGGCGCTATCGTATCACCATCGCCGTCGGCTGCACAGGGGGACGACATCGTTCCGTAGCCACGGCTGAACACCTCAGCAAGGCCATACAACAAGCAGGCTATACAACAGCCCTTGAGCATAGGCATATGGCATTGGCGGATAAAGTGACGTAGCCGGAGCAATCTGATGTAATCCGTTCAGATTTTGCCAGCCGAGGGGAAGACTTTCTTTCTTTTTCTTTTTTTAAGTTTTCCCCCCACAAGCCTTTTCAAATAAAAAGTCTACAACATCATGAGCATGTCGAGCACGCTTACCTTTGGTCGGCGTATTGCATCACTTCGCGCATCATGAAATCGTAGAATTTCTTGTAGAGCGCTTCATCTATTTTTGGCATGGACAGAATTTTTAAAAGATACGGCTCTGTTTCGCTTTTATAAGACGGGTGAATGTGAGTATAGTCATTCATTTCAAAGCCTATGCGTTCATAAAAGGCTTGGCGCTTACGGGAAACTTCGTCCACAGGCGGGTCAATTTCCAGAATGATGGGAACCTGCGTGCGTGCTTTGAGTATGTCGAGCACTTGCGAACCGAGGCTCTTTCCCCGCATGCTCTCTAAGATGGCAAAGTGTTCAATGTACACAAAATCTTTTGTTTGCCATGTGTGCAAAAGGCCGAGCACTTGCCCATCGGTGTTTGCGCCAGTATCTGGAGTGCTCCTTTGAATAACTTCAAAAGAATATGCCTCGTGCGCCAAGGCTTCTCGTTGATGATGTACATGTCGCTTTTCAAAGTTTGGAAAGCTGCTTTCGTATATGGTAAAGGCTTCTGTAAAGGTCGGGCTGTTTGGATCTGTAATTCTGTGCAGTCTCATTGTTTTGTCCTGTCTAAATATATGGTCTCACACGCATTTTAAGGGATGTAATGGGATGATGTGAGTGTAAGGAGGTGATTCTTCTGGTCAAATACTACGGAACAGTGTCATGGGCATTGGAAGCAATGTATTGCAAGTGTTCTGGTGGTATTTACGAGATGGCGTTGGCTGTAGAAAGACCATGCAGGGCTTGCATGCCCTCCCTTTTTTGTAGGTAGCCTTGTATGCTTTGTCAAGTGATTGTTTTTGCCGAGCAGGGCAAAGTCCACGCAGTTCAAACTATACAAACAATTAAAACAGTTACCGCAAGATATTTTTGAGAATGTGCCAAAGTTTTCAAAATGTCAAACCGCGTCTTTTGTATAAAGCTCCAAAACATTTCTTCAACCCTCCATCCGAAAGCGCCGATTTTCTAGCTAAATAGATGATTTTTTCTAAAGAAATAATATAAGTATTTCAGACTGAAAAGGGAAAAAGTATGGCTTTTGGCGAAAAAGGCTCCTAAAGAATGTGTGGAGAGTGACGATAGATATTGTCACATGGGTGTGAGGTGTGTGTGCCTTACTCTTGTATCAATTATTGTAAAAAACGGTCACTCTTATCTGTGCGAGGCGTTTATGTCAGTTTACGATCAATTTCAAAAGCTCCACCACCTTTTTCGTCATGAAAAATATGACGATGCCCTACAAATGCTTATGCAATTACAAGCGCGTCATATTGCATCGCAAGAAAGCGCCGATTGCCTCAGAACGCGCCTCGAAGAGCTGGAAACCATCGTCGCCTTATCACAAAGCCTCTTCTTTGAAGACCATTTTTATTGGATAAAGCTCAACGGCGTGACCTATGGCCCCTTTTGCCCCGTCTGCCGCGATCGGGATGGAACGCTTTTCCGCGTAGAGCGTCATCAAGATGGCTGTAGCTGTCCTTATTGCGGAGCCGAATATATGCCGGCCGCGCGGGCTGTGGGGGATACCACGGCAACCCACGCGCATGTGCGCCAAGCCAAGGTATTGCCATTTGCCGCTGTTTCGCGTAGAAGGAGCGTAAGACAGTAGGCATGGCAGTCACTTCGTGTCTCTTTGCTGAGAAAAATTCCTCTTCTTATATGTTGTGAGGTGCGCCCCCTGTGTCTTTTGGAATTGTTTTTGCACATCCTTAAGTTTCGATGTCAAAAAAACTCATTCCGGGGAAATATATGGAAAAATCGTCCGCACCTGCCTCATCAAGCACGCCTGCCACAGTTCTTTCGACTGTGCTGCCTGCTTCTGTGTCCATCTCGGCGCCTGCGTCTGGCTCTGCATCAGCGCCTGTATCAGGCGCCGCACGCGCCTTCGGCGGTATCTTCGCCCCCCTTGCACAGTTTCCCGGAACACGATATGATCGCATCCTCCCCAAGCAGGATGCCACTGCACCCTACTTGCAACCTTCACAGCCGCAAGGGCGCGAAAAAATTGTCGTGCGCTCTCAAACCCGCCAGAGTATCAGCACCATGAAAACACAATCGCTCCCTTATAACTCAGTCTTGCTCCTTGTGGACGTCGAGGGGAATGCCAGCACAGAAAAATTCGCTCTTCGTGAAGTGGGCCTTACGCGCGCGCGTGTGCTGACATCCGGCGTGCAAGCAGCAAAGCTCTTGAGCGGCAAAGCACGAAGACAAGAACAGGAAGCTCAAGAAAATATTGATATTGTTGTATGCCATCCGCGTTTTGCCGACATGACAGCTCTACAATGGATAGAGCTTATCCGCCTGCATCCGCGCCTTGCGCACTTGCCCATCCTTATGATTACAGGCGCGCAAAAAAACACCGATATGCTCACAGCCGTGCACGCCCACAAGTGCAGTGCCACCCTTACGCGCCCCTATACCCAAGATGATTTACGCCTTATCCTTGCAAAGTTGCACGAAGAGGCGCCCCTCGCACAGAAAAAGTCCGCCACAGAGCAAACACACGCCTTCGACACCCTCCTGCAACGCTTTGAGAATTGTAAGAGTGAGCTTGGCAGAGCCGAATTTCACTTTCACGAAGGACTGCGTTTTTTGCAAACGCAAGCGTGGGACAATGCCATCCACGCCCTCACCCGCGCTGCAACACATCTCGAATTTAAAGGCGATGCAGAACTCGGCATTGCCGCAGCATGGCGGGCAAAAGAGGATATGGCACGCTATCACAGGCACTTACACGACGCCGCACACACATTTGCACGGGCAAAGAAATGGCATAAAGCACGCACAGCCTATGAACGCCTCTTGCGAACATTGCCAAAGGCCTCAAGTCCTTTCTTGCAAAGCGCGGAATCCTTTGTTCGCGCACAACAATTCACAGACGCCGCAGAAGCACTCCTTGCAGGCCGCAACCTTGGCCCCATGGAAAATGCCGCACAACGTCTTGCGAAGGCATGCCTTTCTACGCAAAATCCAAATAGCACTGTAGACGCGCTTTTAAAAGCGCTCCAGCATCCCTCCTTAAATGACATACGCGCCACTCTCTATGAGGATATGCGCGCCCTCCAAAAAGCCCACGAGAGCGCCGTGGAACGTCGCGAAAAGGAAAAAGTACGCATGGAGTTGGAGGCACAAGCATGGGAAGCGCGCAAGAGAGCCTCGCAAAATGTCATGCAAAAATATGGTCTCGATGAGGAAGACTTGCACTCCCTCGACGAACTCCAAGAACTGCTCGACTTAAACCTCGACGGCGGCCTCGACACGGACTATGACCATACTATGACAGACACAGCCTCGTCGAAGTCACAGGCGCAAAAAAAAGGCTTGCGCAGCCTCTTTTCCGGACGCAAGGGCAAAAAAACCGCCGAAGCGGAAGAAATGCCCAGTATGCCGAATTTGCTCTACGATGCCGACGATACCTCTTCCGGTGCAAGCAGGCTCGACGAGGACGATACTCGCGCAAAAAGTGCATCGACGCCCGCCATTGATTTACTTACAGAAGAAACAGCCGAAGCGCGTCTTTTTGCTGCCTTTCCGGGCTTGAATGAAGTCGCCACTGTCATGAAGGTCACATGGAAACTTATGAGGAATCCTGAGAATAAATAGCTTTATCAGTAAGGGAGATAAAG
This sequence comes from uncultured Desulfovibrionaceae bacterium, assembly GCA_964369255.1. Classification (GTDB taxonomy): domain Bacteria; phylum Desulfobacterota; class Desulfovibrionia; order Desulfovibrionales; family Desulfovibrionaceae; genus CAYJAD01. The sequence goes on along the minus strand of CAYJGA010000009.1, from coordinate 7,472 downwards.
GCACAACTATGTCACAAAAAAACACAGCTCCTATAAAAAAGCCCTCCCGCACAAAATCCTCGCGCGCAGCACAAACATCTCGTTCCTGTCCGACGCAGCACTCTCTTTTCGCCCCCACTCCCGCAGCACCTTGTCTGTGCATAGGCATCGACGAAGCCGGACGCGGCTGCCTCGCAGGCCCCGTGGTGGCAGCAGCCGTGCTCCTACCCCCATGCCTTGACGACATCTTCGCCGCAGGCGCTTTCAAAGGTCTTACCGATTCCAAAAAACTCAGCGCCGCCGCAAGAGAGCGCCTCGCCGCCGACATCCGCCGCCACGCCGTGGCCTTTGGCGTCGGCCTCGTATGGCAAAAGGATATTGACCGCATCAATATTCTCCAAGCGACCTTCCATGCCATGGCGAAGGCCGCTGTTTGCCTCGTGAAGCGTCACAGGAGCGATATGCCTCTCACCCTGTATATTGATGGAAATAAAACTATTCCATCGGCTGTCTTATCGCAATATTGGCCTATGCTCACAGCTTTTGGGCAACAAGCTCCTCGACAAGAGGCGCTTGTGGGGGGTGATGGGCTTATGCCTGCCATTTCCGCAGCGTCCATTCTGGCGAAGACGCATAGGGATAAAGTTATGGAATTATTCCACAGGCGATGGCCTAAATATAACTTTGCAAAGCACAAGGGCTATGGTACGAAGGATCATCTGGCGGCCTTGGCAGTGCATGGCGCGTGTCCTTTGCACCGTATGACCTTTGGCGGTGTACAGCCGCGTCAAGTTGAACTTGAATGTAAGTAAGCAAGAAAAAAAATTAAAAAAAGAAAATTAGAAAATCTGACAGTGTGAGTGTGGGAGAGGTTGGCACAGGGGATAGGCCAAGTCTATAACACAAGGACGCAAAGCATTTCGTGCGATAATTGCCCATATATATTACGGATGCCTGACGGTTTTTTCTGCGATTATGCCAAAAAAACAAGAGCTTCTGAATCGGCGTGTCGTGGGGCTCCTAGGGGAGAACACCGCCGTGCGTTTCTTGCGCTTGCAAGGGTGGCGCATTGTGGAGCGAAACTGGCGTATGGGGCGTTATGAATTGGATATTGTAGCGCGCGATGGTGAGGAGCTTGTCTTTGTGGAAGTCAAGACAAGAAAAAGTTACGCCCTCGAAAATCCACTCCTCGCGCTGGATTGGAACAAGCGCCCTGCCTTTTGTCGCGCGGCGCAGCTTTGGTGCGCAAGGCAGCTCACTTGTGAGAGGGGCACGTATGTAGAGGGCGAGGCCTATCGCTGTGACCTTCTTGCAGTGACCTATGCTGTTGATAGCACACAAAAAATTATTTTTCAGGTGAAGCATTATGTCAACGCTCTTACAGAGTGAGGAAGTGCAGTCGGGCCAGTTGTGGATTGTGGCAACGCCCCTTGGTAATGTGTATGATTTATCTCCACGTGCGCGGGATGTCTTGCAATCTGTGGACGTTGTACTTGCGGAGGACACGCGCCGCGCAGGGCTTTTGTGCCAGCGTTGCGGGCTTTCGGTGTCTCAGTTTATGAGTTTTCACGAGCACAATGAGATGCAGCGTGTCCCGCAGGTGATTGAGCTTTTAGCGCAGGGCAAGACGGCTGCGCTCATTTCGGACGCTGGTACGCCCCTTATGGCAGACCCGGGGTATCGCCTTGTGCGTGCGTGTCGTGAGGCGGGTGTGTGCGTGCGTCCCGCTCCCGGCGCCTGTGCGCCTATTACAGCACTTATGGCGGCGGGCATTGCACCGCAACCATTCATGTTTTTTGGATTTTTGCCGCGGGACAGCGGCGCCCAACAAAAGCTTTTTGCACCCTTTGCTCAGATGGCGTGTACGCTCGTCTTTTTTGAGCGTAAGGATCGACTTGCTCACACATTGCGCACAGCGCATGCGCTCTTAGGTTCTCGCGAGGTGGTCATTGCGCGGGAGCTGACAAAGACACACGAGGAATTTATCACAGGCCGTCTTGAAGCTCACGAGACACTTGCCGCAGATTTACGCGGCGAAATCACTGTCATCATCGGCCCTCCCGAGGGGGACGGCGGACGCACAGAGGAGGCGGATGTGCTCTTGCTTTTACAAGAGGAAATGGCGAAGGGCGGCAAACCGCGGGCTGTGGCGCAGCGCGTGCAGGGGCAGATACACGGATGGACTGTCAAAGATGTCTACCTTTTGTCCACACGACAGCCCTCAAATGCCACAGCGTTACGCATACCTTGCCGATGAGGCAATGAAAAAAGCCGCCAGTGTCATTGATGACTGTATGGCAGGGCATTGTTACTTGAAAATAAGTTAGGGGCTGTTTCTAAATAAAGAGGTTTTTTTGAAAGGGGTTTGTGGGAAAGCTTTTTTTGTTTTTTATTTCTTTGTTTAAGTTTTCCCCCAAGAAAAAAAAGTTTTCCCCAAACCCCTTTCAAAAAAAACTTTTAGACATGACAAGGCACTAGTGCGCTGTCATTTCTAAAAGCTTCCTTGGTCGCCGTCGAGCGGGCAGGGTTTGTGATAGAAATAAGCGTAGAGAACTTTGTCGTCAAGCGTAAACGCTCTTTTTGTCAATATTGTGAGAGCTTGCCGCTGGAAATAATATTTTCTACATGCAGCTTGGCCTTTCGCACGATAGGCAGGCCGCAATGGCCTGCCAGAACGAGCGTACATGAAAAGAAAAAGTCTTCCCAAAGCCCCTTTAAAATTTGTATTTTAACGCCGCAGTTTGCCCTTTTTGAGCGGATTGTGCTTTTTCAACGACCTGCTACCAGTCTGCAGGTTTGCCGATGGGAGTGCGGGGCAGGTCGGCGCCGAAATCGAAGCGCGTGGGCTGCTCCTCTGCCTTGAGTCTTTGCTTCACATGAGCACGCAGTGACTTGCGCGTGTCCTCCGGTGTGTGGCCTTCCTTTAATATGAGAAAGGCCTTGAGGTGATAGCCCTCCTCAGGACGCATGAGCCGCACAAGGCTCTCCTCAACAGCGGGATGCTCGTTGAGAACGCGAGACACATATTCCGGATACACATTGACGCCGCCCACCTGCACGGCAAAATCCTTGCGACCCCGCGGCAGAAAATGTCTGTCATCCTTCCAGTCAAGATTGTCTTGCAAGACGAAATCGTAGACGCTGCCATCGGGGAAGGTGCGGCGGACAATATCTGGCATGTCCGCTGCGCTGCCTTCGTGCGTCTCCCTGTCGTGCGCGCAGCTGCTATGCTCGTTGTCGTGAACTTGTCTGGTAAATTGAGGCAAGAGCGTGAAATGGATGCGTGGTTGCAAACGACGACACATGACACCCATTTCTGAGCTTCCAAAAAATTCAATCATTTGAAAGTCTTTTTCAAGGAAATGGGCAAAGACCTCCGGCGGCAAGGGCGCTGTGCCAGTGAGAAGAAAGCACTTTTTGCTCTCCACATGCTCAAGCTTTGCCAGATGTGTGTAGAGCAATGGCACGCCGATGATGAGGTCATACTCGCGCATTTGGTGGGCGATGGCTGTGGGGATGGGTGCCTCAAGACGGATGGGAATGCCCAAGGACATGGGCAGCAGGAGGCCGAAGGTAAAGCCGTACAAATGGTGCAAGGGCACGGTCACAAGCGCGCTCTTGCGCTCCTTGATGAGGGGGATGATGCCCGTAAGTTCTTGTCGTAAATGACTTTCCGGATGGGTGCAGGGTTTGGGCTTGCCTGTGGAGCCGGATGTGTAAAATGTGAGTGTCTGTGTGCCGCGCCGCCAGCGTGCGTGCATGTCTTCGGCGAGGGTGCCGAAGGCTTCTGTGTCTAAAGGGAGGGATTGGGCTGTGAGCGAGGGCATGTTGAACATGTCTGCAAAGGTGGTACAGATGGCGCTGATGTCGTCTGAGGTGCATCGGGCGTGCTGGAAGGTGTGGTTGGCAAAGGTGTGCGAGTCTGTCCATGTGTGGGCATGGGCGCTGTATTTTCCCATGCGACCTTGCAAAATAGATTGCAAAATTAAGAGAAAGGCGTCGGTGTCAAGACAGGCAATGTCATCAAGACAGGTGATGCCATTGAGACAGGCGCTTTTATGGGGCGGCGCAATGTCAGCAGGTGCGTGCATAAGTCTGCTCTCCATGTGTATGTGGCACTGTATGGGTGCATTGTATGGTTGCAGTGACGCGCGTGCGCGCGTCGTGACACAAAAGCGTTTGTGTGGCCTGTGCTGGGGGGCTGCTGATGAAAGCGTGGAGCGATTGCGCGTGGTGCAGTGATGTTTCTCCTGCGAGGGGGGAGTCTTCGCGCGTGGCTGTGCCAGTCTTTGTGGCAGCTTGGGGGCTATTGTGGTTCCATGCCACAGAAATGCGCGGCCTGTGTGCGTCCGCCTTGCCCACAAGGAAGAAGGCCGCACCCTCGAGCAGAGGCACATGCTGCGCATTGCATAGGGCAGTGAAACGCCCTTCATTTTCTTCCATACAACCGACGAGCACATGCGTCGCGCGTCCGGCGTGGATGAGCGTCTGTGCCATATGCAGTGCACCGACAAAGGACAAGGAAAATTGCGTCACTGTATGACACGGCCCCCTCAATCCGAGATAGAGGCTCAACAATCCCGCACCCATGTTGTTGACAGCGTGGGAAAAGGCGGTGGGGGAGGAAAGACGTGGCTCCGCGTCTAAGATGGAGTCCATGAAATCCATGCTCATTTGAATGCCCGCATAGGCGGAACCCACCACAAGGCCGATGTTTGCATGATCCGCAGGCGTGACGCTCGCTTCTTCACTAACTTCTGCGAGCGCCGTGGCGCCGGCAAGCAAGCCCATTCGGGCATAGCGCGGAATGCGCCGCAGGGGCAGGCGCGGAAAAAGCGCGCTGAGGGCGGCGTTTTCGTCTGCGCCAAAGGACGACACAAGACCCGTGCCTAAAATATTTACATACGAGGTGGCTGTCATATGCTTGCTCCTGTCATGGCTCCGGTTGTGGCTCCCTTCAAAACAAGCGCCGCATTGCTTCCGCCAAAGCCCAAGGATGTGGAGAGGGCGTAGTCATTGTGTGTTGAAGGGGAGAGAATCAGGGGCGATGTGGTGGGCGTGAGACCGATTTCGGGATCGCTGTTTTGGAAGCCGAGAGTGGCGGGAACACATCCTTGTTGCAAGGCGAGCAGGCAAAATATGGCCTCCACAGCGCCCGCCGCACCCAAGGTGTGGCCTGTGAGGCTCTTGCTGCCCCAGACGGGAGTGTCGGCAAAATGCTTTTGAAAGTAGGCGCCTTCCACTTTGTCGTTTTCCGGCGTGGCGGTGCCATGGGCATTGATGAAGGCCAGCGCGTCCTTTGTGATATGCGCCTGTGTGAGTGCTGTGTGGACGGCGGCATCCAAGCCTCTGGCCTCAGGGTGCGGCGCAGTGAAGTGGTGTGCGTCGGCGGCGGCGCCATAGCCCGCCACATAGCCAAGGATGGTGGCGCCTCGCGCATGGGCATGGGCGGTGCTCTCTAAGATAAGCACACCTGCGCCTTCGCCGAGGTTGAGGCCTTGCCTGTGGGCGTCGAAGGGGCGACAGGGTTCTTTGCTGTAAATCATGAGGCGGGCGAATCCTGTGTGTGGCACGAGGCTTAAGGCGTCTGCGCCGCCACATATGACTGTGTTGCATTGTCCTTGTAAAATCATGTCGAGGGCGACGCCTATGGCATCGGCGCCGGATGTGCAAGCATTGGCGATGGTGAGAGCGGGGCCTGTGAGGTGGAAGGCGTCGGCGATGTTGAGGGCAAGGTTTGCGTCGAAATAGTCTGTAATGTCTGATGCCAGTTGGAGTGGCGGCTGGAGTTGCGACTGCTGCGGCGGGGCATGGCGATGCGCGGCGTAGCCGTCCAAAAAGTGAAGAGCGCTGCCTGCGGTTGTGCCCATGACGACGGCGCTCTCGTGCGTGCGGGGGAGCTGTGCTTGTGCGAGGGCTTCGTCCACAGCATGCAGGGCGAGGCGCAGGGTGTCCTTTGCGGAGAAGGAGCGCGAGCCGTGCCCATGCTCGCGCCCATGCTCACAAAAAATGCTTTCCGGCGCGGCAAAAAATGGGTGAGGGAGGGCGTCTTTGTGCAAGAGTGTGGCGTTTGTACGCCTAGGCGCGACAGCGCTTGCATGCACAGGCACCGCTGTGCCAGCGCAGACGCCGTCAAGCGCTTGCAACACTCCCGACACCGAGTCGCCCGCCGCGCACACACAACCCATGCCCGTCACACAAACAGGCGGAAGAGAAGAAAAATCGCGCATCAATTCCCGTGCCCCGCAGATTGTGCCCCTTGCACTTCAAGGATATAATCGGCTAAGACCGCCACAGACACAAAGACCTTGCGCGCTGTGGCAGAGTCCTCGATGACGACCTTATAATTCTTTTCCAGCATGACGACCAGCTCCACAGCGTCGAGGGAGTCGAGGTCGAGGCCTTCTTCGCTGAAGAGAATCATATCATCGTCGATATCGCCTGCGGTGATGCCTTCAATGTGCAGCGTCTCGACAATATCTTCCTTGAGTCTTGCTCTACATTCTTGTACGGTCATTGGAGTCCCACATATCAAAAAAGTTAAAGAAATGATATGGATATTTTTGAACCATATCTTCCATTTCGTCCGCGAAGCCTTGAACATAGGCTTGCAGTTCTTCTGGTTTGCGACGCAAATGCCGAGGCAGTTGCAAAATATGTGTTTTCACGCCGCACACCTTGCCTTCTGAAAGGATGCTGAAGCTATAAATAAGCGGTGTTTGGGTGATAGATGCCAGCACAAAGGCTGTGACAGGCAAGAAAATCTCACCGCCCAAGAAGCGCACCTTCACGCCCTTGTCTGTGGGTGCTGCCACTCTGTCGCCGGCGATGCATACAATTTCTTGCCTTTGCAGCGCCGCTGTGATGGCAAAGGAGGCGTCCACGCCGTGTCGCGAATTTATAAGGCGGATGACATGCTTGCCTTGCTGTTCTTTATGTTGAAAATAGTGTTTGTCCGTGTCTTCTTCATGAATCCACTGGACAATATTCACAGGTCGTTGGAACTCTTCAATGCCGGCAAGCCCCAGTTGCCATGCGCCAATATGCGCTGTTAAGATAATACAGCCTGTGTCCGGCGGCATATGTTTTTTGATATAGTCTCGTGCTTCCGATTTCTCCGACACTACATTTGTGCCCAAGATGCCCACAATAATGCGCTGTAGCAGTCCTTCCGCAAAGCATAAATAGAGCTTGTAGCAATGCCACCACCGCGCAAGCCCCTTGTCATGCGGAAAGCGGCGTGAAAGATAAGGATAGCATCGCTTACGCACAGAAGGGAGCATGGCATAGTAGAAGACCACAAAACGCAGCACAATTTTTGCCACAAAGACGAGGCGTAAGCGCACCATAAGATAGAATATCTCATGCTGTAAGCGCGAACCAAGGCTTTTTCCGGTTGTATTACTCATAATGCTCTGCTCTATTTTCACCTAGTGCTTTGTGAAGTCTAAAAGTTTTTTTGAAAGGGGTTTGGGGAAAACTTTTTTTCTTCT
>CAYJGA010000008.1:0-18270 GCA_964369255.1 uncultured Desulfovibrionaceae bacterium | reverse complement strand
TTCCCCCCAAGAAAAAAACTTAAACAAAAAAATCTTTTTATTTAGAAACAGCCCCTAATCTGCCTAGACGATTGCTCATGCTTGGTGTATATTCCTTGCCATGCATGAAATGTCAATCGCTGAAAGTATATTGGATATTGTCCGCCAAGAACTGGTTAATCACAAATGCGAAAAGCTCACACACGTCAAGGTGTGTTACGGGGCTTTGTCACAGGTGGTGCCAGATTCCTTGAGCTTTTGTTTTGAAGCACTTGTTAAAAACACAATCCACGAACACGCGCATTTTGAACTGGAAGAAGTACCCTTGGTACTCTCTTGTGGTGCGTGCAAAGAACAGTTTCAACCGGACGACGTCATTACGCCTTGTCCTCTTTGTGGGCATTTTACTGGTCATGAAGTGATTACAGGACGCGAGCTGTATGTGGCACATTTAGAAGCAGAATAAGAGAAAGGATAAACGATATGGAAATCCCTGTGGTGCGCCAAGTCTTAGAGGCAAATGATAAAATTGCTGCCGAGCTTCGCGCTCTTTTTGCACAACATGGCATCCTTGTACTTAACCTTATAAGCTCACCGGGAGCCGGAAAAACATCCCTCCTTGAGCGCACTTTGACAGACCTAGGCAAGGAATTTCGTATGGCTGTCATTGAAGGTGATTTGCAAACAGATAATGACGCACAACGCGTTGCTGCCACAGGCGCAGCCGCTGTACAAATTAACACCGACGGCGGCTGCCACCTAAATAGCACCATGATTACGGAAGCGCTCAAAGCACTTGATGTGGAGAATATTGACATCCTCTTCATTGAGAATGTGGGCAACCTCGTTTGCCCTGTGGAATTTGACTGCGGTGAAGATGCTAAGGTCGCACTGCTCAGTGTGACAGAAGGTGACGATAAACCGGAAAAGTATCCGCTTCTTTTTAACTTAGCCACAGCGATGGTGCTGAATAAGGTGGATTTGCTCCCCTATGTGGACTTTGATGTCGCGCGCGCAAACACCTTTGCGCGACAACTCAACAAGGATTTACCCATATTTGAATTGTCGTGTCGCAGCAAGGAAGGCCTTGAACCGTGGTATCAATGGCTACGGGCTGAAAAAGCGAAAAAAATTTCCGCAAACTAAACTCTTGTGAGAATGCCGTGAAGGAGTGCTTACCTCCCTCACGGCATTCTCACAGAGTTTTGTCTAAAAATACACAACACCTTTTCACTCTTCCATTCGAGAGCGCCGCATTGATAGAACGCTCAAAACATGCGAGGTGCTTATAGGGTATACGGAATATTTGACCGCAAAATGGCTAAATACTCTGTGGACTTTAAGGGCGGTGCAAAATAGTATCCTTGCGCAATGTCACAATGAATATTGCGCAGCCACTCCGCATGAGCGGCTGTCTCCACACCCTCCGCCACAACCTTAATATTCAGCTCCTTCAGCATGCGTACAATATTTTCCACCACTGTACTGCCTTTTTCCTTCGACAAATTGCTGTCCAAAAATACTTTATCAAGTTTTACAATGTCCACAATAATGGAACGGAGGCGGTTGAGTGAGGAAACACCTGCGCCAAAGTCGTCCATGGCAACAGTAAAACCACTGTCTTTCAATTCTTGAATTTTGCGCACAAAGGACTCAGATTCATGCACAAGCGCACTTTCTGTAATTTCAATTTCGATGCTACTGGGATGCACGTCATACTTTTCCAAGAGCGCAATCAAAATGTCAAGCGTCTCCGGATGCAAGAGCGTAAATCCTGAAAGATTGACAGCAATGGGAGGCATGCGCAACATTTTATTGCGACTATTGCTGTGGATAAATTGGCACACAGACTCAAAAGTATAATAGTCAAGCTTTACAATAAAGCCGTTTTCTTCAAAAATAGGAATAAAAACATCGGGATAGATAGGTTGCTTGCCCTTGCGCTCCCAACGCACAAGCGCCTCAGCGCCGATGACGCACAGCGTCTCTAAATCGACTTTTGGCTGATAAATCATGTAAAATTCTTTGTCAGCCAGCGCCGTGTTCATGGTATGCAGAACAGTGGCACGCATTTCGAGCGTGGTCTTCATGTCATTGGTAAATGTGACAAGGCTGTAACCATGAATGTTTTTTTCATGCGTGCGTGCTTTGTTGCAATAATCAATCATGGTGCTCACAGGCAGTGCGGGATCGTCAATGATGTAGCATCCGCGTGATGTGCTCAATGTGAAGCTCTCGCCTGCAATTTCCTTCGCACGCTCTCCCACACAATTTGTGCAGCGCTCGCGCGTACACAAGGGGACAAGGGAGCCTTTATTCTTCGTAAAAATAAGAAAAATATCGTCTTTCAGACGTGCAATGCTCACCGCATCGGAAAAAGATTCTTTGTAAGCTTGGCCTATGGCAACGATAAGATCGTTGCCTTTTTCGTAGCCGTAGACTTGGTTAAAAAGCGTAAATTCGTCAATATCTGCGGAAATAAGCATATATTCATTGGGCAAAGCCTTTTTCAAAGTCGATTCTACAACTTCAACAAACTTTCGCATACTGGCAAGCCCTGTAAGGCTGTCAACATTGAGTATATACAATAATTTCTTCTTATTTCTGTTTTCAAAAGAGACAAGCTCTATAAGCGCAACTATGATAACAAACACCATTATAATAAGCATATGACCAGCATAATTACGAAAAATCTCTGGCAAAGTGCTAAAAAATGGCAAGTCCTGATGTTCGTGTTCAAGGAGCTCATTCACTTCTGATGGCGTAATAGCCTCGATTGCAATATTAAAGACATCTAAAACATCGCTCGATATTCTTTTTGAAATATACATTCTGAGCGGAAGCACAATATTGGTTGGCCTACTCACATCTGCGGTTTCTCCAATATATCTGAGAACATACTCCTTGCTAGACGCTGGTGTCAGGAGGCCTGAGATAGAGCGCGATTTGTACGCATCAAGCTGGGCGGAGAGAGAGCTAAATTCTCGTATCGACCATTCCGGAAACTCACGAGCAACAAGGTCTTTGCTGAGTACAGAGTACTGCAAAACGCCAAGCACCGGACGGGAACTGACACCGGATGAAGAAGAAATATTTTGAGAAAAAAGCAGCATCTGTTCTGTCAAATATGGTGCTGTAGCATCAAAATATTCTTCCTTGATTTTTCTATCACCTACGACGGAAAGAAGAATATCATAGCTCATGATTTCTTCCTCTGAGTTAGCGCGCAAATCTTTGAGCTGTGCCCCCAAGCCATACTTATCTTGTAAAAGATTAAAGACGCTTACTGATAAACCACGAGGCATACTTTCATCATCAAGGTATTGAAAGGGGCGGTGACTTGCGGAAAAACCCACACGATAAGGCGAAAAATCCTGCATCCTTAAATGCTGCTTTTCTGTGAGTACAGTGCGCTGACGAAAAACATCCTCATAGTATTTACGATGTAAATCATGAAAAAAATAAAGATTATTTGCGAGTGTAAAGTTGATGGCTTTGTCTAACTCACGCAAGAATCGAGTGTTCTTTTTCAAGCCGACAAAATAAAGTGGGCTTGTTTCAAGCGAGAGTATAATATTTTTTCCGGGCATAAAGTAATGCGAGGCAAGGAAATGAAAGTCGGCATCGGCTTTGTGCAACTCTTCCACTGAGTCACAGTAGATAAAGTCCATGCGTATTCCCTTGCCCACAAGGTACCTTTCAAGGGTGCGCTTGATATTATCTTCGCGTAAGAGCGCGATGCTTTTACCACGCAGCGCAAGGTGGTCGCCGTAGAAAATTTCTTCGCCTTTATCCGCCACCACCACATATTTTGTCAAACCAAGGTTATTTTCTGTAAATGCAAAGCGCTCTTCTCTGGATGCCGTTTTCGTGAGCAAACCAAGAACATCAACCTCACCAGAATTGAGTTGTAAAAATGCAGAATTGAGGGAAAGCGGGACAAGAGTATATTCGCGCAGTGTTAAGCTTGAGAGCCTTTCAACAGCTTCAGCAAGGTAGCCAAATTTACCGCCGGCACCATCCATCACCATACTTGTACCAGCTATATAGCCGATACGCACGGTGCCTACAGGCTCAGTTGCATGCAGCAGTTTTGCAGTGCAAAGCAATAGCAAAAGGCAAAGAAAAACGTGCACACTTTTTAACATAGCAAGTTCTCATCATGCATTGCATAGAATGGTGTCATGTGCGATTGAAAAAAATACATATTCGTAACTCTCAAGACAAGTCATTAAAATAGCAAACTTTGCATTACGTAAATTCGCTCTGAAATGAGTAAGCTTACGCTCAAGGCTTCACTATAAACAACAAGCATTAAAGTAAAGCATCCGGTGACATACACACTTTTGGGAAAGCAAAAGCGGATTTTATGCCATTATAATAAAATGTGTTAAAAATCAGCAGGCTTGCCTTCCAGAGTTTCTGCCATTTCGCGATAAAGACGCAGCGTTTCAAGGGCGTCTTCTTGGCGCAGCTTATGCAAGGCAAATCCAGCGTGTACGATGATATAGTCGCCTTCCACCACAGCCTCTGGTAAAAGCATGGTAGACGTTGTCAAATAGGTTTGACTTTCCCCTACACGCACGCGCGCCATGCCATCGTCCAATATTTCAACGATTTTTCCCGGAATTGCCAGACACATAAAGTAACTCCTTTATAAAACCAAGAAGCTGTTTTTCTTGGTATATCACAAAATCTTTATTCGGAACACAGCCCTAGAGTGACGATGCTAAAGCGTGTATTTCTTGTCGTGCGACCTTCAGAAAATCTTCAAATGTTGCTTGAACATGTTCAGAAAGACCAATATTCCAAGACGTATAGTCATGCGGCTCCATGCCAAGTATGCGTAAGGAAGGTCGATGCCCGTGCAGGCGTTCCGCCATGGTCAAAGAGTCTATTAAGTCAATATCATGGATGGAAAGGCGTTGCTTTTCATTATCCACAAGGTCGGACTCTGTGAGTGTATAGATAGTTCCGGGAGTACCCTTTGCATGGACAATGTCCAAAACAAGGACAGCTGCGTAGCCTTCAAAAAGATAGAATATATCTTGTGTAAAAGTGCCTGCCTCCATGATGGTGACATTCTCTGGAAACTCTCCCAAAAGAGTTTGTTCTTCAAGGAGTTTTTGAGCGGCAAACACCCCGACCCCGTCATCAGTAAGCAACATATTGCCGATGCCAAGCACCAGCAATTTCTTCATTTCAGCCTTGTTTGTCATGAGAATGCATCCTCAAAAATTGCATGTTCATAGTATTTATGTCATAAAGGATATGTATATAACAAAAGTTAGCGCATATGGCAATGCATAAAATATAGTACAAAAAAATACTACCGCATACGAGAAAAGGAAGCATTGTGGCTACAATATTTCCCTTTCTCGCGGGAACAGGGTCTAGAGAGCAGTATTTATGGCATCGAGCGCAGCCGCATAATCCGGCTCATCGGTCATCTCTGGCACGAGCTGCCCATAGGTCAATATGCCCTCCGCATTGATTACAAAGACTGCTCGCGCAAGAAGCCGTAACTCCTCAATGAGAACGCCATATTGTGTGGCGAAATTCATGTCATAGTAATCTGAGAGTGTGCTCACGGCTGAAACACCCGCCGCCCCGCACCAGCGCGCTTGTGCAAAAGGCAAGTCCGCACTTACAGCAACGATGTGAACTTTTTCTGAAATATCTGTCGCATCCTTGTTGAACTTACGCACTTCCATATCACACACTGGTGTATCAAGGGACGGCACTGTAAGTAATACTAAGACCTTGTTAGAAAAATCTTCTAGAGTGCTTACACTCAAGTCATTTTTGCGCAAAGTAAAAGACGGAGCTTTTTGACCCAAGGTGGGGAGTGTCCCCTCTAGATGTAAAGGATTTCCTTGAAATGTGATTGTTCCCATATGTATTCTCCCATTTTATAGTATTTTTTTAAGCGTAAATCGTATACCAGAAGAGGCTTTTGCAAAACTTCCTCTTCGACAGTCCGTTCAAAAACAGGTGCGACCTGAAGAATCGAAAGAAAAGGGCGTGAACTGCATCGAACATACATAAGCGCTTTCATTTTTCTTTGTTCACGAAGCTGTTCGCACTTATTCGACGCGCTTATAAAGCATGGTAAGAAAAAAGATGCCCCGCGTCAACAGTCTTATGAAAAATTCTGCAATTTTTTATGTAATATTTTTTAAAATTCATGAAAATTTTTCTTCAATATTAACAAAAGATTATGCTTTTTTCAAGAGCAATCTCCGTGAAAAAAGCCTGATACGTTCTTTTTGAAGACTTGCGTTTTATATGCATTGCGTATATGTAAACGGACTGTTCTGACGTCGCTTTCATTGCACCTTTAAAGCATTGAGGGGGCGCTGAAGGGACAAGTGGACTTTTCATTTTTATGCATAGCCTCTTCTGACCGTTTCGGGATTTTTTTGTTGTGAAAGGCTGCATGAGAAATTTTTCGCTGACAAAAATGTAATGTATGGTAAGGAGGCACAATATGAGTAAGGAATGTGATTTTTGTGGTAAGAAGCCGCAAGTGGGTAACTTGGTAAGTCACTCAAACATCAAGACAAAGCGTCGCTTTAATCCCAACCTGCAAAAGGTACGTCACCAGTTTGCCAATGGCACTGTGCGTACACTGAGCGTGTGTACTCGTTGCATTCGTTCCGGTGCAGTGGTGAAGCCCATCGTGCGCAAAGTTGATGCATAGCACAAACTTCATGCAATGAAAAAAAGGAAGGCAGTCTCTTTTGCCTTCCTTTTTTTTGTTTTATCATATGTAACCAGTTTTTTTACATGGCATTGCTTGCATTTAATGTCGTAATCTGTGCGTCAATGGCATCCTGTAAGACAGAGGGCAGCCCCATAATGTCTACGTTTAAAAATCCGCGCACAATGGTGGATGTGGCTTCGTCCTCATCCATGCCTCGCGCCATGAGATATTCAATTTCCTCTTGTGCGATTTTACCCACTGCGGCCTCATGAGACAATTCCACACCATCCACATCGGAATCAAGTTCCGGAATAGCGTGTATGCGACCGCCTCCAATAATAAGCCCCTTACACTCCAAGTGTCCGCGTGCAGGAACGGCGCTTGCGCTCATATAGCCGCGGTTGATAATGGTGCCACCTGTGGTAAGCGTGCGCGCAATAATTTCGCCGCGCGTATGCGGGGCGTCTAATTGAATGCTGTTGCCACAGTCCACATAGGAGCCCTTGGGTGTCACGATGACAGAATTAAAACGTGCTACGCTCCCCTGCCCTGCCAAGCGTATAGACGGATACATTTGTAAATCCGCCACCGGTTCTAAGAGAACGTAGTTATTACAGAATACAGCGCCTTCACCAAGAATGCCCGCCGAGCGCGGGCGCACCATGGTTTGCGAGCCCCAGTTGTGAATCATAGTAAAGGAGAGCTTGCCGCCCTTTTCCACATAGAACTCTGTGACGCCAAGGTGTGCGGCGTCGTGGGTGTCATGAGCTGTGGCACAGCCGCCAAGAATATTGAGCTCTGCGCCTTCTTCCACGACAATAATATTATGGATGCTTTGCCCTGTGCCATTGCCCTTAATGAAAAGACAGGACTGGACAGGGTCTTCGATTTTCACATTTTTCCGCACGCGCATGAAGTAGCCGCCTTGCAAATGCTCACGCGCGACCTTTGTGAAATCGTCCTTGTCTGGTTGTAAGAGCTTCCAATAATATTGAGGTAGCCCCTCGTATTTTTTGAGAGCTGCCTTAATATCCATAATTTCAAGGCCTTCTTGCTTACTTTGACAGTGGACGCCGCCGTGATTCAGGTGCATAAAGGTGCCGCCCGTGCGTGTGTCATCCACGTCAATGCCGGCTAAGATGAGGCGTTGCTTGTCTTCTGCGGGAAGGTGTTGCAAGTTTTCTATGGCTGACTCTGCGGAGCCTGAAAATTGATAACGCGAAAGCTGTGTGCTGCTCATGACAGGGGTTCCTCCGTGATTTGTCCATACATATCGCCTGCAAAGCAGCGCAAGCACTCTTGGTATCCATGGTTTGAAATGTGCTCCAAAATCTTGCGCGGCGGCGCTTCACAGCACAAAACGCCTTTGTACATAACTTGCCCACGGTCGGCGACGACATAGTCGAGGATGTGTCCCGTATGGGTGATTATGAGACCGCTTGTGCTGCGACGCTTTTGGCGTTCACGTAAGGTGCCTTGACAGTTGTCAGCGTTTCCGTCCAACAAGGTGCGCACTGTTGTGCCCACGAGACGCATGTTTTCAAGGTCAACCCCAGATTCCGGCTCATCAAAGAGCATAAATTCTGGCTGCTGCGCCATAAGCTGTAAAAGTTCTGAGCGTTTGATTTCGCCACCGGAAAAACCGGCATTGATGTCTCTGTCCAAAAAGTCCTTAAAATTGACGCGGTCTGCCAGTGCCTCCACATCAATTTCTCCCTTGCGGGAACACATTTTCACAAGGGTCTTTGTAGGGAGACCATGGATGGTGGGTGGACGCTGAAAGGACATGCCAATGCCAAGGCGCGCTCTTTCGTACATGGGAGCGTGTGTAATATCTTGTCCTTTAAAAATGATACTGCCTTGCGTCACCGTATAACCAGAAAAACCCATGAGGGTCATGAGTAATGTTGTTTTGCCCGAACCATTGGGGCCAAAAAGAATAAATGTTTCGCCGTGCTTGACGTGTAAATTGACACCTTTGAGCACAGGCTTTTCATTGACAGAAACATGTAAATCCTTAATCTCAAGCATCGTCAGCCTCTCCAAGATATACCAAGACGTCATAGTGGACACTGTCCAGAATATGTGTGATTTTTGACACGCATTCGTCGCCGACCGCACGACCAAGCAACTCTGCCACAAAGGCAGCACGTTTGGCATTGAGCATGGCCTTGTAGCCTTCCACATCTGTGCCACATTCTATAGCAGCAAGACTTTGCGCAAAGACCTGTAATTCATCCTCTGTCAGTCCTTTGAGCGCAACTTCTTCCCCATCAATGGAGGCTATGCCTTCTTTCAGACTGAGTATCACGGGTTTTCCGCGCATATACGCTATACAAACATCCATTGTTATTTCCTTTTATTGTATTGCTCCAACAGGTTCTAAAAACCCATTGTTCGGTCAAACAAAATGCCCCATAGGGCAGAAAAAAGCAAGAGCAGAATGCAAGAGCATTCTGAAAATGGCGTAAGGCTTTGCTTCGTAAAGTATGGGCTATAAGCCTCTTTTACGGCTTTCTTCACTCACTTCTTGTGTGAGGAATATATGTAAAAGCTGGTTCAGCTTTTCATGGTGAGTTTTTCGTAAAATTTTAAATTTTTCTGTTAAGGCAACAGCCATTTGATGCAAGACATCCACAGTCTTATTGTTCTGTAGAATGATGGAGCACGCACGCATTTTTTCTTCACGAGGCCATTGCCACGAGTCCATTTTTTTGCACTGCGCAAGCGTCCATTTACGATTGGTCATGAGGCGTGTATAACGAATTTTTATATCGCAATCGAGGCCGATGATGTAGGTATCATTCTTATTGCCCCAATTTTTTTCAAGGTACAAGGGCACTTCTGCCACAGAAACTGGCATGGATTGGTACTTTTGCCAAAAAGATTTCAGGCTTGCGTAGACATATTGATGAATAACCCCTTCGACTTCATGGCGCAAGGCTTCGCTTTTTTCCATAGCCGCGCGCAGAGTCGCACGGTTGACGTCTGTCGCTGCGTCTGGCACGAAGACTGCGCCAAAGCGCTGCATCAAATACTTCTGTCCTTCACCGCCGGCCTTATACAGCGCCGCAACAATGGCGTCCGCGCTCCACACGGGCACCTTCATGGCAGCAAACTCCTTTAAGAGCGCCGTCTTGCCGCAGCCGGGTAAGCCAGTGATGACGACGCGCTGATGCGATGAGCTAAGGCGCATCATACACGCAAGCAAGTCATCGGGCGCAGGACAAAAAAAGTTCATTCGTTGACGATGCCCCGGATGAGGCAAGTTTAAGCGTTGCGCGTGCAACATTTGCCGATTGGCAAGGGGCTGTTTTTGATGGTGGGGATTGTAAAGAGCGTCGCCTAAGATGGGAAAACCCGCATGCGCCATGTGGACACGAATTTGATGCGTGCGGCCTGTAAAAATCTGTACCCTTAAAAGAGCAAATTGACGCTTGGGGTCAGCATAGAGCGTGGTCCATTCTGTGTGCGCGGCACGCCCTCCTTTACTATGGGGGACAATGGCCATTTTTACCTTTGCTGTGGGATGTCTGCCAATGGGTTCGCGCACACTCCCCTCCTTGGATGGGACGCCTTGCACGATGGCAAGATATTCCTTTGTCACATCGCGGTGGGCAAAGTTCTCGCTGAGCGTTAAACGCGCCTCTTCTGAGAGTGCCACGACGAGCAGGCCACTGGTATCCTTATCCAGCCTATGGACAATGCCGGGGCGCATCCCTTCCATGGCGCGAAGCTGAGGGAAATGGCTCATGACTCGTTGAATAAATGTCCCTTGCGGACACGAGTCGCACGGATGTACAGTTATGCCCGCTGGTTTGTTTGTGACCGCCATGTAGTCGTCTTTGTAGAGAATTTCGACATCGCCCTCTTCTGCCTGAATAACAGGCTCCGGGACAGTCATGAAGAACATAACTTGCTGCCCTATGCGTAAACGCATGCTTGGACTATAGGCGCACACTTCATCAATAAAGCACTGCCCATCTTGAATGGCATTCTTTATTTTTTCACGGGAAGCGCCGCGTATGGAGTCTAAAAGAAAGACATCGACACGAACATTTTCATACTCTTCGTCAACGACAAAGTTATATTCTTCTTCCATACATCCAATCCTATGCAGCTAACGTCCATGCTCACATATGAAATCCCTCTCAAAACTCTCTACAAGAACACCCTCTGCAATGTCAGCCTTTACATGGGCATGATTTTCCTTACGTTGAATTACGTGTCCTGTCAACGTCTTCATGCCCATGTGTTGATTTTACACACTGTGCAGCACAGGCTTAATTCTCGTAGTATGATCTTAAAACTTGACTGCGAATGGGATGGCGCAGCTTACGCAAGGCTTTTGCTTCAATTTGACGGATACGCTCACGCGTTACATTAAATAGTTTGCCCACTTCTTCAAGCGTATGGTCACTCTTCTCTGAGATGCCAAAGCGCTTACGCAGGACTTGCTCTTCGCGCGGTGTTAAGTCCGCCAAGACAGATGCCAACTGTTCGGAAAGCTTTGTATTAATGACTTCTTCCGCCGGTGCCACGGCTTTTTTATCTTCGATAAAGTCACCAAGGCTCGAATCTTCTTCATCCCCGATGGGAGTTTCCAAGGAGATAGGCTCTTTGGCAATTTTCAGAACCTTCTTCACCTTATCCACAGGATATTCCATGCGCTCTGCAATTTCTTCCGGAGTAGGGTCGCGTCCAAGTTCTTGCACGAGGTAGCGCGAAGTACGAATCAGCTTGTTAATGGTTTCAATCATATGCACAGGGATACGGATGGTGCGCGCCTGATCGGCGATGGCGCGCGTGATGGCTTGACGTATCCACCATGTGGCATAGGTAGAAAATTTATATCCACGCTGATATTCAAACTTATCCACTGCTTTCATGAGGCCGATATTGCCTTCTTGAATAAGGTCAAGAAATTGTAAACCGCGGTTTGTGTACTTCTTGGCGATGGAGACCACAAGGCGCAAGTTTGAGCGAATAAGCTCTTGTTTTGCACGCATGGCCGCCGTGTTACCACGCTTAATGCGCCAGAGAACTTCCTCAAGGTCGGTCACATTATGGCAGCATTTTTCTTGGAGGCGGCGCAAAATTTCAATCTTACCCGTAATCATTTCCTTAAAAGAAAAAAGCTCGTCCACGCTGAGATGCAGTTCTTTGGCTGCATCAGTGGGGCTGACATTGCGCAGCTCTAGGTCACTAAAAAGTACTTGGATTTCAAGCTGTGTGCGTCCTGTTGACAAGATATATGCCGACAAGTCGCGCTGACAGTTGTGCATTTGACGCACATAGTCTTCCACAGTTTCAATGATGCGGTCAATGAGGGTTTTTTCCAGCTTAATATCTCGTAAGCGGGTGACTATTTCCTCTTTATAGCTCAAAATTTCCTTTTGAACTCCGGTGACGCGGCGCTCAAGCGTGCAACAATCATCAAGCTTTGTATAAATCTTCTTTTTCTTGCGGAATGTGCCTTTAATCTCATCGAGGAGGAAGATCACGCGGGAGCGCTGACTCATTTCGTCTTCGCTTGGGTCATCCTCTTCGATGGTTTTTACCACATCTTTCAGCTTGATGCGGTTGAGGCGCAAGTCTTCGCCCACATTGATGAGCTCTTCCACTGCTACGGGCACTTCTACCAGTGCATAAAGGACATCTTGCTCACCAATTTCGATTTTTTTGGCGATAACCACTTCACCGTCGCGATCAAGCAAGGGGACGGCGCCCATCTCACGCAAGTACATGCGCACGGGGTCTGTGCTGCGGGATGAATAATCCACGGCCTCATCGTCTTCCACAAGGTCAAGGGATGTTTCCGGCACTGCTTCGTCCGCTTCGGCTGTGGGGACGCTTATTTTTTTGCCATCTTTTTCTGAGTCAACAATGACAATGTCAAGCTGTTCAAAAATACTAATGATTTCATCAAATTGCTGTTCAGAAGCGCTCATTTCCATGGGCAGAGCTTTGTTCACTTCATCAAAGGTGAGAAAGCCCGTTGTCTTGCCTTTGGCAATAAGGGTTTTTATTTGTTGAATGTCTTTAAGATTGTTCATGAGGGAACTCCTTCACAGTCTTTGTGAAACTACTCATAACAGACTGCTGATGTCTGTATGAAATATATATTTCACTGTAAAATACCAACACTTTACAGTTTATGCATCGTTTTTTCTCAAACTTTCTTGTATGAGCTTGAGATATTCTAAATCTGCTTCAAAATCTCCTGTACCTGCATTTTCGCGCAAAGCAGCGGCAATGGCGTTTTTTTGCTCGGTTACAGCGAGGACATGCAATTCTTTCGTCAACCACTCAAGCTCAGTATCTCCTGTGTCAATGGGAGGCACTTCGCCGGTGCGACATTGCACCCAAAATATTTTTTCACGCTCATTAAGCTCTGAAAATACCATGTCTGCATCAAAAGCCTCGAGCTTTTCCCAAAGCTGTCGAGCCACAAAGGTGCTCAAAGCAAAGTCTGCGCCGATATTTCGCAAGTCCTCGAGCCGATGAGGATAACGGACAGCATACATGAGGATTTGCTTGTCACGCATGGCCTCTGCTGTCAGCGGTTTACCAGTGGGGCCTGTGTGCGACTGCGTCGACAGGGCAGTACTTGTCTCTGCATGGGGCATTTCTCCGGAAGCGTCGCTGTGCGTGTCGTAGTGTCCGTCGCTGTACGCATTATGCTCGCTAAACTCATTTATAGGGTCATAGGCGAGCGCGTCATGAAATGCCATGTGGGATGCCATTTCATTATCCGAAACAGCATGGTGCGCGGATGCACTTCTTGCGGAAGCGACAGGCGTTCCGGCGCGCCCTTTGCGTGCCCCATGTCCCTGCATTTGACCTTCGCCTTGCCTGTGACCTTGCCCTTGGTTGTATCCTTGCCCTTGTCTTTGACTTTGCTCCTGTCGTTCCTGTTGTTCACGCTTTTTGACTTGTGCAAAGTACTTTGCCTTGCGCGTGTTATCGCGCAAGCTGCCTTCTGCAATGCGTAAATTTTGCGCAATGGTGCTGGCAAAAGGACTGATGAGTTCTTGTATTTCCACTTGCTGTAAAAAATTTCTTGCCCATTCCACAGATTCCCGTGGTGACTTTGTGCGCAAAACATCTGTGCAAAATTTTAAGCCCTCCGGCGCCCTTTGCAAGAGTTCCTCAAAGGCGTCCACACCCTTTGAGTGTAAAAGACTGTCTATGTCTTCGCCGTCTGGCATGAGCACCACGCGACACTCAAGGCCGCGCACGAGGAACATTTCGCACGCCTTCAGCGCCGCCTTGCGCCCTGCTTCATCCCCATCGAAGAGCAGAACAATGTGAGACGTAAAGCCTGAAAGTCGCTTCACTTGGTCGGGTGTCAGCGCAGTGCCAAGCACTCCCACAGCATTTACAAAGCCAAACTGGTGCAAAGTTAAGACGTCCATATACCCTTCGGTCAAAAGGGCGCTCCCCTTTAGAGTAATACCTCGTCTGGCTTGTGCAAGCCCATAAAGATGCTCTCCTTTTTTATAAATGAGAGAATCTGAACTATTTATATACTTTGCCTCGTCTTCATCGCCAATAATTCTTCCGCCAAAGGCAATGACTTCTTGTGATAAGGAGCGAATGGGGAACATAAGACGCCCGCGGAAGCGGTCATAGCCGCGTCCTGTTTTTTCGCTTCTCGCCAACAGACCGGATTCTATAAGAGCGCTTTCGGCAAAACCCGCTTTCTGTAAAGTTTGCGCCAGCGCTTGCCAGTCTTTTTTTGCCCATCCAAGGCCAAAGCTTTGTACAATTTCCGGCGCAATCTTACGACGCTCCATATATTCACGACACTGGGTGGCGTCTTCTTCATGTAAGTTTGCCACAAAGTGTGCTGTGGCGATTTCGTACATGCGCTTGATGTTCTGTCGTGCTGTACGGCGCGCAAGTGCCTGTTTTGCGTCCTGCTTTGTGCCACCTTGGATATTGTTTAAGTTCAACCCCGCTTCCACGGCAAGCTGTGTAAAACTTTCCTTAAAATCTAAACCGTTGATGCGTCCGTAAAAATCAAAGAGATCACCGGATGCTTGACAACCAAAGCAATAAAACAAGCCCTCGTCCTCATTGACAGAAAAAGAAGGCGTTTTTTCTTGGTGAAAAGGACAACGCGCGACCCAGCGTGAGCCATTGCGCTTCACTTCGACATATCGTCTCACAACATCTATAATGTTAATATGTTGACGTATGTGGCGTCGTGCGTCTTGAAAGTCCATAGTTCCTTACACCATCAATATTAGCGAAGCGTCACCATGGTCATGCCATCGCCGCCCCTGTCTTCAGGCGCCAATTCAAAGCTCTCCACTGCGGAAAATGTACGCAAGAAAGCGTGAATTTCCTTGCGTAAAACACCTGTGCCTCGTCCGTGGACTATTTCCACGCACTCCCTGCCACCAAGCAAGGCTTTATCAAGAAAACGCTCAAGCTCTGCGAGAGCGACGTCTGCCCTTTTCCCGCGTATATCTAAGCGTAGGGACAAGGATAAAGGCGCTGCGCCGCCGGCTTGCGTCAAGACCACACCTGTACGCTTTACGGGCGCTGTCGGTTTTTGTGGTGCGCGTATATCATTTATTGGAGCAGTGCCTAAATCTGCCACATCTGCCCACAGTGTGACGCCGCCCATGTCCATGCGTACACGTTTTTTACGAGCGTCGACTTCGCACACTGTGCCTTTTTTGCCAAAAGAGCGGTGCAAAATACTTTGCCCCACGCGAAGCGTTTCAAGGAGCGGCTTCGTGGCGCCCACAGTGTCCAGCTCTGCGTGTGATGCAGGTGCATTGGCGACCTGTGCGCGTATGCGTGACATGTCTTTTAAAGCTTGCTTGTGCGTCACCTTGCCAGCCTTCCACGCAGCCATAAGCTCTTGCGCCTTGCCACGCACTTCGTCGTAAAGCTTCACGCGCTCGCGCTCAAAGCGCTCGTCAAGGCGAAGCCTTTTTTGACGCTGCGCTTCTTGTTCCTTCTTGAGGCTCTCAATCTCCCCTTCGCGAACCACCGCAAGGTGGTTCAAGCGCTCAATGAGGGCTGTGGTGTCTTCCCCGTCTTGCAAAAGATAGTGTTCGGCACGACGCACAATGCTCTCGGGCAAACCGTGCTCGCGGGCGACATCCAAAGCTTGACTTGCGCCGACTTGGTCATAGGCCAAGCGGAAGAGTGGGCGCTTTGTACTGGGGTCAAAGAGCACGGACGCCGCGCGCGCTTTCTCGCGCGTGAGTGCATAGGTCTTGAGCGCGGGAAAGTGCGTCGCCGCGACGACGGTCACATCCTTATCAAGCAGCGCATCTAACACCGCTTGCGCAAGCGCCGCGCCTTGCGCGGGGTCTGTTCCTGCGCCGAACTCGTCCAAAAGAATGAGGCTGTGTGATGAGGCCGTTTCCCACGCCGCCGTCAAATGGCGAATTTGCGCCGTGAATGTGGAAACATTGTCGTCAAGGCTTTGTTCATCGCCAATAAAAGCATGGACATAATGCCAAAATGGAATGATTGCACCGCGCCCTACAGGGACAGGCATGCCACTCATGCTCATGAGCGCAATGAGTCCCAATGTCTTCAAGCACACCGTCTTTCCGCCGGCATTGCCGCCGGAAATGACAAGGCCACGCTCCCCTTCATTGAGCATAATGTCAATGGGTTGTGCAGCAGATGTGAGTGCAAGAAGAGGGTGCCGCGCCGCAGGCAGGAAGACTTTGTGCCCTGCATTCAGGTCATGGGAAGGTGCGCCGTCCTGAAGAGCTGTCGGCGGAGGCGTCGAAGCAATATCACTCAAGGTGACGCAGACACATTCTTGAGGCGCAGGGGCAACCTTTTTCTTGCTGTGGGCATGGGTGTGCTGTGGCGCGCGCGTTGCGGGCGTCATGGCGTCCGCAAGCTTTGCCAGCGAAAGGAGCACATCAAGGCGCGTGAGCAGGGCGTGGGCGTGTTGCACAGCGGGCAAGGAGTCGCGCACAAGTCCTGTCAGATACTCCATGACCTTACGTTCTTCTTCGTGCTCTTGTCGCTTTAATTCTTGCAGATTATTATTGATTTCCACAAGGAACATAGGCTCAAAGTAGCACGTCTCCCCTGTTTGCGACCAATCATGAATGATGCCTTGCAGGCGTCCCTTAAAGTTCGCCTTCAAAGGAAGGACATAGCGATCGGAAGCAAGGGTCATAAATTCATCTTGCAAATAGTGCAAAATGTTATACTGAGCCGCAAAATCTTTCACTTTTCGCATGCAACTTTGATGTAAACTGCGTAGCTGCGTGCGCACAAGCAAGAGTTCCGGCGAGCTTTCATCGCGCATGTGTCCGTCGTCGGAAAGGCAGCGCTGGAGCGCTGCTGTCAAGGCTTCCGGCAAAGGGTTATTTTCCACAAATTGCACAAGGCGTGGCCATAAGACTGTATTATTGCTCTCAGATGTCGGCAAAATAGATACAGCCGCTTCTTGTGCCATGCGGAGAACTTCGCGCAATGTCCAGAGGGCGTCAATATCCAAAATGGCGCGTTGAGAGCGCAAGAACCCTGCGATGCCTCCTGTCTCAGGAAAGCTCGTCATGCGAAATGGCTTTTTATGCGCCTGTGCTGCCACAGACCAAATGCGGCATTCGTCGTAAAGAAGCGCAGCTTCCATGGCGTCGTGTGCTGTGGCAAAGGGACGCAAGGCAAGAGCCGCCTCTCTGCCGGAGGCAGAAAGACACAGACGGGCAAGGTGCTCGAGCACCTTGTCAAATTCCAAAGCCTTATGGCTAGTTGTGAGCGCTGTGGTCATAAACTAAGAGGCACTGAGTTTTGCACGAACTTTTGTAGACAGTATTTTTCCGTCCACTTGACCTTTGTAGGCTGCCATAATATGATTGATGACCTTGCCCATGTCCTTAGGTGCGGCGGCGCCGGTCTGCTTCATGGCCTCATCAATGACAGCGTCGACTTCTGCCTCGGTGAGTGCTTGTGGCAGATATTTTTGCAGCACGACGAGTTCTGCGGCTTCACGCTCTGCTAAATCCGGCCTGTTGGCGGAGGTGTACTGCTCGATAGAATCTTGGCGTTGCTTTGCTTGTCGCAAGAGAACATCCATCATTTCGGCGTCGTCAAGGGTGCCATCAATGCGTTTTTTCTCCACCAGCACATTCTTGGCAGCGGTCTTCAAAAGGCGCAAGACGTCGAGTGTGAGTTGCTCTTTTGCCTTATAAGCGGTGATGTAGTCTTTATCAATACGTTCGGTAAGGGTCATGGGACTGTCCTTTTGGTGAAGAACCTCATATGTCAAGCACGGTGAGGACTCTTGAGAGGGTTTGTGGCACAAACAGGAAAGGCGGGAAATTCGACATACGAATTCCCCGCAGAACTATGTTATATGGCGGCTTTTTTCAAAAGCAATTAACCCATATTCATCTTTCTCATCTTCTTCATAAGACGCTTTCTGGCAGCAGCCTTTTTCTTCTTACGCATAACACTGGGCTTTTCGTAGTGTTGACGCTTCTTCATTTCAGAAAGCACACCAGCCTTTTCCACTTGCTTTTTGAAGCGGCGCAATGCGATGTCGAAGTTATAATCATCTTCATTTAAAAATACACCGGGCACAGATATCA
>CAYJGA010000007.1:7966-18535 GCA_964369255.1 uncultured Desulfovibrionaceae bacterium | reverse complement strand
GCCAATACATTCTTGGCAGCCAGCGGCTATGCGGTGGGAACGTCGTTATGCGAAGAGGAGCTTATTCCTGATGCGAAGCGAATTATGGAGAAGGCGAAAGCGGAAGGAAAGCTCTTGCCTCTGCCCACTGATGTAGTCGTAGCTTCTGCCCTTGCTCCGGGTCAAGAGGCGAGCGTTGTGTCTGTCGACAATGTGCCTGCGGACAAAATGATTTTGGACATTGGCCCTGAGACCATGAAGCACTATGCTGCACTGTGCGCGGACGCGGCAACTGTGGTATGGAATGGCCCTGTGGGCGCTTTTGAGACGGAACCTTTTGGCGCTGGTACGAAAGCCTTAGGTGAAGCTCTTGCCGACAGTGCAGCCTTTGTGGTTGTGGGCGGCGGTGATTCTGTGGCAGCAGTGGAGCAGTATGGCATCGCAAGTAAGATGGGCTATATTTCCACGGGCGGCGGCGCATCCCTTGAGCTTTTGGAAGGTAAAGTATTACCTGCCATTGCGGCTTTGGATAAATAAGTTTCTGTAAAATATTGAAGAAAAATATATATTTGTAACGCGTTTTAACAGGAGGAGGACATATGCGGAAATTTTATCAGGAGAGCTGGCAGGGGATTCCCTTCACAGCCTTTACGCATGTGTCCTTTTTCCATTTGGCGGGAAGCAAGTTCTATGCGACCTTTTATGAAGAACTTTTCAAGCGCTATACTGGCTGGGACTCCCTTCCAGCCGGCTGGCGTGCCAGTAAGGACAAGGACGCCCAGTGGCTTGCCGACCAAATTATTGCGCAGCGTGAACATTGGGAGCACGAAGAAAGTTCCCACGAGGTGACACGAGTGCTGTCCCTTGGCAGTGGTGTGGGCTACTTGGAAAAATCGCTCTTGGATATTATGCCGGAGGTGGAATTGCACCTCAATGAGCGGAGCACTATCGGCCTGCGCTGGCTCAAGGATCGTGTGCCCACGGAGCGCATTTATATTGGCAAGCCTCCGGCGTGCTTGCCTGCGGACGTGCGCTATAATGTGATTTTTCTCTCTGCCATGGATTACGGCTTGCCCAATGATGAATTTGAACAGATGCTCATACATTTGCGGACACTGCTTGCGCCGGGCGGACGCTTGCTCTGTCTTTCTGCCTCCTTGCTCGAAGAGGACAGCTTTGTGGGCAGCTTTATTAACGCTGTGAAAATAGGCGTCCGCGCTGTCCTGCACTTTTTGGAGGTTCGTCGTCAGCAGTTTTGGGGCTGGAGACGCACGCGCGATGAATATCATACAATTTTCACGGCAGCGGGTTTTCGCAATGTCCGAGACGGCTGGCTTGACGATGGGTTCAACAGTTATTGGATCAGCGGCGAGTAAATTCTCATTTTGTTTTTTTTGAAAGGCTTGTGGGGGGAAATTTTTTTGGGAAAAAAAGTTTCCCCCCACACGTTTTTTTATGGTCAATTCCCATATGATTATTATTTAAGCCTGAGCACGATTTTTGTCAGCTGTTGCATGAGGTCTGCACGTACTTCGTAATCAAGATGTGAACCTGTCATATAGATGGCAAGGAGGATGGGGTCGCTGCTGCTGCTGCTGCTGCTGTCGTCGTTTTCGCTGCCTCCATGGACATGGGGGATGTAGGCCGCTGATTTTTTGTTCGGGATAATCACAGCAATGTCACCAATATTTCCATGAGCGCCCGCACCACTTTTGTGGAACACATCCCAACCACTGGGAAGCGCAGCGGCAATAAGGTTGTTGCCGGCGCGCGTTTCCGCGAGCCAGTCTTTGAGCTGTTCTTTGTTGGCGTCGTTGAGCACATCGCCAAAAAATATTTCTTGCATGAGGCTTATCATGGCGCGTGGAGTCGTGGCATTGCGCTTGTCTGTGGGTTTGGCTGCATTGATGATGGGTTCATAGTCCTCGAAGCGAAACTCTTGACCTCCTGTGACGCGCGCAAATTCTTGCACTGTGCGCGGGCCGCCGAGCGCTTTTAAAAGCATGTTCGTGGCTGTATTGTCACTTTCTTGCAGCATAGCAGCGCATAAATCCCATACAGAGAGTTTCTTTCCGGAAAGACCTGTGAGAACAGGTGAATGTGTGACAATGTCCGTAGGGATGACAAGCTTTTCATGGAGGAAATTGGATGATTGCGGGTCTTGGCTTTTGTGTAGGACAGCAGCTGCGATAATCAATTTGACTGTGCTGCAAAAAGGAAAGCGTTCGCGCGCATGATAGGTGAAACTTTTACCTGTGCCCGTAAAGTGCACCATAATGCCGACCCTGCCTTGTGAAAAGGCTTTGACTGCGTCAATCTGTGCTTTGATGGTATTTTCCTCCCATGCGGACAGGGCATGCGCGCTGGAAGCAAAACTCAGAAAGAATCCAAAGACTCCAAAGAATCCAAGGGCTAGAATAGAGAGTAAAGTTATTCGTTTTGTCGGACTAAGATATTTTTTCATAAAAGTACCTTGTTCTGGTTGAAGATAAAAATTATTGTTTCACTGTTCCCTTTTTCTGGTATAGGACTTATATGTATGAAAGGCAAGACGTAAGTCTAAGACGAAAACTATATATACAATGGAGTAACATATGGATATTTTTGAAGCTCTTTTAACTCGACGCAGTATTCGCAAGTTTACGGAACAGGCAATCACCGAGGCAGAGGTTGATCGTCTGCTCGAAGCAGCCATGGCAGCGCCAAGCGCCGGCAACGCGCAACCGTGGAGGTTTATTGTTATTCGCGGACAAGAACATCGTGAAGCCATTGCCGCCCGTCATCCATATGCGCAAATGGCTGTGCACGCGCCTGTGTGCATAGCCGTGTGCGCAGATACGAAAAGCGAAAAGTATGCAGGCTATTGGCCGCAGGACTGCGCGGCAGCCATTCAAAATATATTGCTTGCCGCGCGGGGTCTTGGCATTGGCACTGTGTGGACGGGCGTACATCCGGACAAAGAACGGGAGTTGGCACTGAAGGAATACTTTAAACTGCCAGAACATGTGGAGATGCTGGGCATCGTTGTATGCGGCTATCCTGACCAGCCATTTAAACAGCGTGATACATTTGATAAGTCAAAAGTGTATTCCGAAGTGTGGGGATAAAATCCTGAAGGAAGCGCTCTCTGAAAGCATGCGTGTGGAGTGTATACACTCCACACGCGATATTTTTTTAACGTAAATCTGTAACGCGCTTTGATTTTCCAAATGTGCGCGGCAATGAGCCTGCATTGACAACGCTCACATCCACACGCGCCATGAGGCTTTTATGCATTCTTTTTGCTACAGCTGTGGCAAGGGTGCTGTCTGTGTCGGCTGAAACTCCGGCGAGGCGTTCGACGGCGAGTTGCATGTGGTCAAGGGCGCCTTCGCGCTTCAGCTCAATGTGATATTCACCACCAAGTTCTGGAAAATGTCCTATGACATCCATGAGCTGACCGGGGTAGATATTGACACCGCGGAAAATAATCATGTCGTCACTGCGCCCTAAGATTTTATCGTGGCGAGGCACGGCGAAGCCACAAGAACACTGTCCGGGGATGAAGCGCGACAAGTCGCGCGTTCTATAGCGAATAAGTGGGGACGCTTCTTTGCAAAGGCTGGTAACAACCATTTCTCCCACCTCGCCCTCTGCGACAGGTTCCAGCGTTTCAGGGTTTAATATCTCTATGAGGAAAAGATCAGCCCAATAATGCAAGCCTTCGTGGGCGTCGCATTCGATGGCCGTGCCCGGCCCGTACATTTCTGTCATGCCTCCAATATCATAACTGCCCTCAAGGCCAAGCTTGGACTCAATGGCAAGACGCATTTTTTCACTGCGCGTCTCCGCGCCGCAAATAACTTTGCGCAGCGCGATTTTGTCGAGCAGACCATGACGCTCCACTTCTTCGGCAAGCAGTAAAGCCATGGAAGCAGTGGCGCCAAAGCAAGTGCTTTGCATGTCTTGCAAAAGCTGTAAATGCATCTCCACATTGCCGGGGCCGACAGGGATAGTGAGCGCACCCAAAAGCTCCGAACCAAGCTGAAAGCCCGCGCCGGCCGTCCAGAGACCATAGCCAACTGCTACTTGCAAACGATCGGCGGGATGTATGCCCGCAAGTTCAAAACATCGTGCCATCTGAAGTGTGAATGTTTCAATGTCTTTTCGGCTGTAGGCAAGAATTTTTCGCTTGCCTGTGGTACCTGATGAGGCGTGGACGCGCACGACGTCCTGTACAGGAACAGACAAAAGCGGAAGCGGATACCCTTCACGCAAATCGTCCGCCGTTGTAAAGGGCAGGCGACGCACATCGTCCATGGTGCATATGTCCTTAGGTGAAATGTCCCCAAGCTTTTGACAATATTGAGGAGAATGCTGGCTCTGCGCCAATGTCCATCGCACGCCCTCCAGTTGTTTTTCTAGGAGAAGTTCAGGATGTGTGGGACATTGCTCGGCCGTAGGTAAAAAAGAAGGGCTTGACTTCATAAAAAATTCCTCGTAGCAGTACTTTATTGCGTTTCGCTTCACAAGAGCGTAAGTGTATAACACAGCTTGAGGAAAAAGCAAAGAGAATACTGTATACAAAACAGAGAAATTTTTTTGCTCTATTTTTATGTTTACGAGAAACTAAGGAGTGGCAGTGCGAATTCTTGTTATTGGATCTGGAGGGCGTGAGCATGCCTTAGTGTGGAAACTGAGTCAAAGTGCGTCTGTAACAGATATTTTTGTGGCACCCGGCAATGGTGGAACAGTTTTTCAGAATGTGACAAATTGCCCTGTGGCAGTGGATGATGTCCCGGGGCTTGTGCGTCTTGCCCGTGAACTTTCAGTGGATTTGGTGGTGCCAGGTCCTGAATTGCCTCTTACACTGGGCATTGTGGATGCTATGAACACGGCGGGCATCGCGTGCTTTGGCCCGGATAAATATTGCGCGCAGCTTGAGGGGAGCAAGGCCTTTGCGAAGGCTATGATGTCGCGCGCAGGTGTGCCCACAGCGAGCGGCGCACATTTCAGTAATCATGCAGCAGCATGCACCTATGTGCATGATCATGGTGCCCCGCTTGTGATTAAGGCCGATGGGCTTGCAGCGGGCAAGGGTGTCGTGGTGGCTCAAACGAACGATGAAGCTTTTGCAGCGCTCGATGCCATCATGCGTGATAAGGTGTACGGTGAAGCCGGCAGTACGGTTGTCATTGAGGAAGTCTTAGAAGGGGAAGAAATTTCGTTTCTGTGCTTTTGTGACGGAAAGCGTGCTGTGGCCTTGCCTTCTGCTCAAGATCACAAACCTATTTTTGATGGTGACCGCGGCCCTAATACGGGTGGCATGGGCGCCTACACTCCAGCTCCTTTGTTGCCGGAAAATCGTCATGCTGAGATTATGAAATTGGTTATTGAGCCAATCCTAGATGTCTTCGCCAATATTGGGCACCCGTTTAAGGGGATGTTGTACGCGGGTCTTATGATGACGGCTGATGGGCCGAAAGTTTTGGAGTATAACACGCGCTTTGGTGATCCTGAGTGTCAGCCCCTTTTGATGCGCTTAGAAACTCCTTTGGAAGTTATTATGGATGCGTGTGTTCATGGGACACTTGACGCTGTCCCTTTTGCATATACAAAGGAAGCCGCCTTGGGCGTTGTGCTTGCTGCGGAAGGGTATCCCTCCGACCCGGAAAAGGGAATGAAAATTACAGGTATCGAAGACGCCGATGCCATGCCCGGTGTGAAGGTTTTTCATAGTGGTACAGAGCGTCGTGAAGACGGAAGCATTGTTGCGAAAGGCGGGCGCGTGCTGTGTGTGACTGCGCTTGGAGCAGACCTTGCAACTGCACAGAAAAACGCTTATGCAGCGCTTGAAAAAATTCATATGGACAGAGGGCAGTATCGCAAGGATATAGGCGATAAGGGTGTGAAGCGTCTGAAAGAGATGACAGGCTAAGTATTGTCTAAAAAATACGAAGGAATGCATATGCCAAAAGTTGCTATTTTTATGGGCTCTATCTCCGATGAGGCGCAAGTAAGCCCTTGCACGGATATTTTGAAAATGCTCGGTATCCCTTTTATGTTTACGGTGACATCAGCGCACCGTACGCCGGAGCGCACCGAGAAACTCGTGGCTGACCTCGAAAAAGATGGTGTCGAGGTTTTTATTTGTGCGGCTGGCATGGCGGCGCACTTAGCGGGTGCTGTGGCAGCACGTACTATTAAGCCTGTTATTGGCATCCCTGTGTCTGGCGCTGCGCTTGCGGGTGCAGATGCACTTTATTCCACTGTGCAGATGCCTCCCGGCTTTCCTGTGGCAACGGTTGCCACCGATAAAGCAGGAGCACGAAACGCCGCATGGCTTGCAGCGCAGATTTTAGCATTGCAAGACGCAAGTATTGCACAAAAGCTTCTAGATGCGCGCGAAAAGTTCAAGGCTGATGTGGAAAAGGCCGGACAAGAAATTTCGGAAAAGTACCAATAGTTCCGTTCATTTCGTGAACAATATAAAATGACAAAATCCAGACAATGTGTGAACATTGTCTGGATTTTATTGTAAGCACTTAAAACACCTATAGAAAGACAATAGTCACGCGACCATTTTACGGCAAACTGCGTCATGCGTGTGTACAGTGAGAAACAGCCTGTTTATGCCTTTGTATGCACTGACAGTGTTTGTCACATTTTGTTATGCCTTTGTGGAAGGTTTTCAAAATATGATGTTGCCATGCCATGGTTCGTGACGCTCAACGCATCTGCATCACCCCATGCAATGCGGATACGTTTCCTAGTCAAGTACACGCGTATACTATTGTGTCGTTCAAAAAAAATCAAGATTTTTTTTGGGAAAACTTTAGAAAAATATTTGACTAAAGTTTATGTGAATAATATGCCCATTTTTCGGCATTATTCGCTTGACAGGGCGCCTATGTTTGGGAGTAGAGTGGTGTTCCTGTCAGTTTACGATAGTAAGTAGGCTCGTTTTGGATATTTTGCCATTTTTTTCGCATATGAGCTAAAGTTTTTTTGAACTGAAAACGATATGCTCTCATATGCGTCTTTTTGTGGCTGATCTGTTGTGGAAGGCGAATTTTTATACCTCGTGAGGAACTGTACGATGAAAGACATGAAGGTTTCTAAAAAACTTATGCTTGGCTTTGGATTTTTGATGTTTTGTATGCTTGTTTTGGGCATCCTAACAATTTTTGAAGCCAATAAGCTGTCAAAGCAGAGTGATGAAATAACAAATGTGTACTTCCCTGAATTTGTTGGGCTTGTACAAGTTAAAGAAAGTTTTGCGGACGCCTACTTGGCGATGCGTACATACAGGCTGACAAATGACGTATCTAACTATGCAGAAGTCACCGGTGCATTAAACAGAATGGGGGAGAGCTTGACCGAGCTTGAGCAGCTTGCGAGGCAGTACCCCTATCTCAAGCGCTTGCCGGTATATATTGGAAGCGCGCGTGATATTTTCACAGCTTACAGGGATTCTGTCGCTGAATCTCACACCATGATTCTCGACATAGTGAAAAATTTTGACGAGATGGAGAAAACCGGCGCTCTCATTAGCAAGCTTAATGCTGATATACGCACCTTGTTGACTCAGGTGATGACTGCAGCACAAAACCAGCCATTTTTAACACCTGAAGAAGATGCGCAACTGCACGCGCACGAAAAACTCTTTCTCTCTTCTTTGGAGTTAGATTTAGCTTTGTCGAAAATGTTTTCACAAGTGCAAAATGTCCTTGCCACGCGTAAAGTATCGTTTTTTGATGCAGCGATAGCCTCATTGGACGCTATTGTCATACAATTGCAAGGTGCCATAACCGTCACACATGACGCAGCTCTTGATGCAATCTTTACGAAAGTCACTGAAGGTTTAGCTACTTATCGCGAAGAGCTTCTTGCGACTCAGGCACTGTGGAAGGAGTCAAGTCGTATTTCAAATTCACGCCTTGGCTTATCAGACAGGCTTGCTGATTCCACCGCACAGATTGTCGACGATGTGAACCATACGCTTGACCGACTGAACGTGCAAAGCCAAAGTGATCTGGCTCAAGCTCAAATGGTTGTCACTGGTTTGATTATAATGCTTATAGTTGTTGGCAGTGCCTTTGCGTGGTACCTCATCCGTAGTATCGTCGGTCCTTTAACGCTTGGAGTGAACTTTGCGCAAACTGTGGCGGGGGGCAACCTCAATGCGACTCTAAACTATAATTCACGCGACGAACTTGGTGTGCTCGCAGGTGCTTTGCGCGAAATGGTTGAAGCGTTAAAAATGAATATTTCTGCTGCAAAACAACAGGCGGATGAAGCTGAACGTATGGGTAATGAAGCGCGCCATGCTATGGAGCAGGCCAGTATTGCACAGAAGGAAGCCGAAAATGCGAAGCGCCAAGGTATGCTGGACGCTGCGGAGCAGTTGGAAGGTATTGCTGATATTGTTTCCACGTCCGCACGCGACTTGACAAAACAAGTGCGTGAATCTGGCAATGGCGTCAGCATTACGTCCGATCGTCTTACTGAAACCGCATCCGCCATGGATGAGATGAACGCCACAGTGCTTGAAGTTGCGCGCAGTGCCGGGGATGCTGCGAGTGCTTCCACAGAAGCGCGGACAAAGGCGGATAATGGCGCGAACATTGTTCGCGACATGGTGGGCCGCATGGGCGAAGTGGAGCAAAGAGCGCATCAAGTGAAGGCAGATATGCAAAGCTTGGGTGCACAGGCGGAGTCCATTGGCGCCATTATGAATGTTATTTCTGACATTGCCGACCAAACAAACTTACTTGCTCTTAATGCTGCTATTGAAGCTGCGCGCGCAGGTGAGGCCGGTCGAGGTTTTGCTGTTGTGGCGGATGAAGTGCGTAAATTGGCAGAAAAAACTATGCAGGCAACTGTGGAAGTTGGTAATGCCATTCGTGGAGTGCAGACGGGCGTCGAGGGCAATACGAAAAATGTAGACAATGCCGTGGAAAGTATTTTGATGACCACGGGTCTTGCACGCCAAGCGGGCGATGCGCTGGATGAGATCGTTCATATGGTTGACCTTTCCGCTGACCAAGTGCGTACCATTGCAACGGCTGCGGAACAGCAATCAGCGACCTCCGAAGAAATAAATCGAGCTCTGACAAATATTAACAATGTTTCTACGGATACAGCGCGTGCTATGGACGAGGCAATGGCGGCGGTCAGTCGTCTGACAACGCAAACAAATAACCTTGACCAGCTCATTCAAAAGTTGAAAGAAGCATAATTCATGCGTTAAAAGCGCACCATAAATCTCTTTTTGTAGGGGGAAGTGGCCTTTTGAAAAAAGGTCATTTCCCCCTACAAGTCTTTTAAATCGAGAGATTTTTTGAAAGGGGCTTGGGGAAGACTTTTTCTTGGGGGGGGAAAGTCTTCTCCAAAACCCTTTCAAAAAACACAATGAGAACGCCGTGGATGTATCTGAAAGAATGCATAAATTTGTCTTGTCATTTATGAGGCTGTGTGATATTCGTCTCATTTATGTTTGATGCAGATATAGCACTTTATTTCAAGCGTTTTGCTGTTGCCGCCGTTCCGGCACTCTTGGGGATTATTCTTCATGAAGTGGCGCATGGTTGGGTGGCGAACAGACGTGGTGACCCTACGGCAAAGCTTATGGGGCGACTTACTCTTAACCCTCTACCTCACATTGACCCCATGGGGCTCCTTGTCTTTGTGATGACAAGCCTCAGTGGTGTCTTCGTTTTTGGCTGGGCGCGTCCAGTACCTGTGGATCCGCGAAATTTTCGCAATCCCAGTAAGGATATGATGCTTGTATCCTTGGCAGGTCCTATGACGAACTTGATCTTAGCATTTTTATTTGCTTTTTTGCTGCGTGCCTTGATTACTCTTTTGCCTCCCGAGGTGTGGGGCAATAATGCCACATATCTCTTCTTTGTGCTTATGTGCCAAGCGGGCATTATGATAAATTGTGGTTTGTGTTGGCTCAATATGCTTCCTGTGCCTCCCTTAGATGGGAGCAAGGTTCTGGCATATTTTCTCCCGCCCCACTGGGCGTGGCGCTACTTGAGCGCTGGCAAATATGGCTTTTTAATTATTATTTTCTTGCTTGTTACTGGGGCGTTTGGCTATGTTATTGGTCCCGTGGTGTATGCAACACACGACATTTTTCTTGCCTTGTTTGGCATTCAATAATTTGAGTAGATAATGGGAGACAGTATGGACGGTATACAGCGCGTACGCACACTTTCTGGCATGCGCCCCACAGGGCCTTTACATCTTGGGCACTTCTTTGGAGTTCTCAAAAATTGGGTTGCCCTTCAAGATGAATCAGAGGCATATTTCTTTGTGGCGGATTGGCATGCGCTCACAACAGACTTTGCAGACCCCTCGTCCATCAACCAAAACTCCTTGGAGATGGTGAAGGATTGGCTTGCAAGTGGTCTTGACCCTCAAAAATGTGTTATTTTTCGTCAGTCCGCTGTAAAGTCGCATGCAGAACTCTCCCTGCTTTTCTCTATGATGACGCCTGTTTCATGGCTTGAGCGTTGCCCTACATATAAAGAGCAGCAACAAGAAGTGACACACAAGGATTTGAGTAATGCGGGCTTTTTATGTTACCCCTTGCTCATGTCG
>CAYJGA010000007.1:0-7956 GCA_964369255.1 uncultured Desulfovibrionaceae bacterium | reverse complement strand
TGCCTGTTGGGCAAGATCAGTTGCCGCACCTCGAAATGACACGGGAAATTGCTCGTCGGTTTAATCATTTGTATGGTGAGACCTTCCCCGAAATTGAGGCACGCTTGACCCCTGCGGCGAAGTGCCCTGGGCTTGACGGGCGTAAAATGTCAAAGAGCTATAATAATAGTATCTTTTTACGGGAAGACATTGAGAGCGTGCGCGAAAAGATTATGCATAAGATGTTCACAGACCCTGCGCGCTTGCGCAAGAGTGACGCGGGCAATCCTGATGTGTGTAACCTCTTTCCCTATCATGAACTTCTCGCAACAGAAGAACAAAGGGCGGAAGTGCGCGAAGGGTGTACGGGAGCAAGTCTTGGCTGTGTGGACTGCAAGAAAATGTTTTTTGAAAATTTGCGCTCAGTCTTAGAGCCCCTGCAATCGCGCAGAACATTCTTAGATAATAATCCCGATCTTGTATTAGATGTCATTCAAGCAGGGAATGACAAGGCGTGCGCCGTTGCAGAAAAAACAATGGAAGCAGTTCGTGAGCGTATGGGTTTATAGCGAGTGTGTATAGGAATGGGCTGTGAGAGTGCCTGAAGAACATAATGAACATGAGGCATCTGATGTTCATGCAGGAGACATGGCAATATCCTTGGAGGGCGTCAAGCTTTTAGCTATTGACTATGGCCTTGCGCGGACAGGTATTGCTGTGACGGACGCGGGAGGGCGTATGGCTTTCCCTCGCTGCACTCTTCACAGTCCTGCGCAATCGTCTCGCCAGATGTTTTTTGAAAAATTGCTTGCTTGTATTGATACAGAAGCGCCGGCGGCGCTTGTGGTTGGTTTGCCCTTGCATGCTGATGGCAGCGAAAGTATGACAACTCGTCAAGTGCGTAACTTTGTGGCACGCCTGCAAAGGCGGACGACCTTACCAGTCTATCTTATGCCCGAACTGTTAAGCTCTGAGGCCGCGGCGGACGATTTACGCGCTTGCGGGCTGTCGGCTGGAGCAGGGGGGAAAAAGCGCAGCGCGACTAAGGCTGTGCTTGACCAACAAGCCGCGGTGCACATTTTGCAGTCCTTTCTTGCAGATCCACAACAGGAAAAGAGGCGTGTATGAAAGCTTTTTTGTCATTGCTTACTATTCTCTTGCTTTTGACAGCAGCGGCGTCTGTCTATGTTGTGTGGCAGGCTCAGGTTTTTTTGGAAACACCGCCGCAGTCGCCCGGCGCCGAGGTTGTCATTGATGTGCCATCCGGAGCCACCTTTGCACAAGTGACGCAAATCCTTCTTGACAAGGGGCTTATCACGGATTCATTTAAATTTAAACTGTTAGCGCGCTATAAGGAGCTGGATAATAAGCTTCAGGCAGGACGCTTTAACCTGCACACAGGCTGGCTGCCCGAGGCAATTTTGCAGCATCTTGTGGTAGGCAAGCCCATTTTGCATCGTGTGACCCTGCGCGAGGGGCTTACATGGTGGCAAACTGCACGGGTGCTTGAACAGCACGGCTTGGTGCACTTCGACGATTTTCGTGCGTGCATCATGGATAAAGACTTTTTGCGAAACCATGGCATTCCCTTTAATTCTGCTGAAGGCTTCTTGATGCCGGATACATATTTGCTGAAAAAGGAAGACGAACCGACGAAGGCGGATGCGTGCGCCATAGCAGGGCGTCTTGTGGATACATTTTGGCAAAAAATGGCGCCTTATTGGCCAAATGCGACAAAGCCAAACCAAGAGGCATTGCGCCGCCTTATTATTTTGGCTTCTATTGTGGAGCGCGAGACGGGCATAGCTTCTGAGCGCCGCCGCGTTGCCGGTGTGTATGCAAATCGCTTGCGTATCAAGATGCCCTTGCAAGCAGACCCGACCATCATTTATGGTTTGGGCCCCTCCTTTGATGGCAATTTGCGCCGTAAGCATATTGACGATAAGAACAATATTTATAATACGTATCAGCATGGTGGCTTGACACCCGGCCCCATTTGTTCCCCCGGCGTAGCAGCTGTCCGCGCCGCTATTGATCCCGAAAAGCATGCCTATCTGTACTTTGTCGCCGTGACAGACGGAGGCGAACACGCTTTCTCAAAAACACTGACAGAGCACAACAGGGCTGTGCGTCGTTATTTGAATAATCGCAAAAAGCAGTAATGAGCGTTGTATGACGAAATCAGCGTGGAGGTATCATGAAGTACTTGATTATGGAAGATTTTTCTGGGCAGCCTGTACCATTTGTTTTTCCAAGACGCGTTGACCATGCAGATATGCGTGAGCAGCTTCCTTATGGCAAGGTGTTGAGTGCTGGTTTTGTAGAGTTTGATGGCGAGCATTTTGTATGCCATGGCGGGTATGCGCCCTTAGGCTTACAAGCGCGGAAGGAGGATATAGATATTCTTAAAGAAGCGCTTCGCCTTCGTTCCTAAGATAGCCTGCATATGTATGAGCTTTCCTTATAAAATACTTGTGGCGGGCACTGCCAGTGGCAGTGGCAAGACCACTCTCACCTTGTCGCTCTTGTTGGCTTTGCAGCGGCGTGGTCTTGTCGTACAAGCATGTAAGGTGGGGCCTGACTTCATTGATACATCCCATCACGCAATGCTCAGTGGTCGATCATCCTATAATCTTGATGCGTGGATGGGGGAATGTGCTTCGGGTCAAAATGGGATGTTGTATGTGTACAATAGGTTGCATGATTTTGCACGCGACCGACAGCACGCCCATGTTCTTCTCGTTGAAGGTGCGATGGGTTTTTTTGATGGTGCGTATGGCGTGGGAGGACGCGGCTCTAGTGCCCATGTGGCGAGTACGTTCTCCATACCTGTGTTGCTTGTGGTAGATGTTCGAGGTATGGGGCAATCGGCCGCCGCTGTCGTCTTGGGCTTTTTGAGGGCACGACCTGACGCGCAGGTGGCGGGCATTATTTGTAATCATGTGGGCAGTGAGCAGCACAAGGTCATTTTGCAAGAGGCTTTTGCTGACCTCCTTGACGGAGGCGATCCGCCGGTGTTGGGGTATTTATCACGAAATGGATGCCCGACGCTCCCGTCTCGTCATTTAGGCCTACGCATGGGACATGAGTGTGTGTATACGCCGGATGTGCAGACGGCTATGGTGGACTGGCTCGAAGCGCATGTGGATATTGACGTGCTTCTTCGTTGTTGTGCTCAAAATCAGCTTTCTTTGCCGCGGCGTGATGATTTTGCATCCTTGCAATCTTTTTCATCGACCACATGCACCTCCTTCTCTAGTACTATGATTTCCACGAGCACCACCTTTTCTAGTACTGCCTCCATCTCCATCACCACTACCTCTTCCTGCACATCATCATCATCTTCTTCTTCTTCTTCTTCTTCTTCGACCCTTTTTTCTCGTCTTGCGGCTGAGAATGCTGTGTACACCCCTGTCATTGCCATTGCTCACGATGCCGCTTTCAGCTTTTTGTATGCCGACATGCGCGCGGTGCTTGAAGAGCTTGGCGCACACTGTGTCTTTTTTTCACCTTTGCATGACAGCACACTTCCCGCACAGGCGACCGCTTTGTATTTTCCCGGAGGTTATCCGGAGCTGTATGCTGATGCACTTGCAGCGAACACTTCTATGCTTCACGCTGTGCGAAACTTTGCGTCGCAGGGTAAAAGGGTGTATGCGGAATGTGGCGGCTTTATGTACCTTCTTGAAAGTGTATCATACAAAGAGCGAAGCGTGCCCATGGTGGGGCTTTTATCGTATAGTGCAAGTGTAGGAGAGAAGAGGGCGGCGCTTGGTTATAGGGAGGTCTGTCTTGCTGCTGTGCAGGACAATGACGGCGAGTTGAACATGACTCGTGATAATCTCTCTCTTGAGGGACGAGGGCATGAGTTTCATTATGGCTTTATCAATGAAGCGTTGACATTGCCGCCATTGTGGCGAGTTCGCGACCGTCAAGGGCGTGTATTGTCTGCGCGTGAAGCGTGCGGCGTGCGTCACGGGAATGTGTGGGCTTCATGGATTCATTTGTATCCGGAAGGTTCACGCGAACTTTTACGACATATTTTCTTTTATCCTCATGAATTGGAGTGTATATGATACAGTTAGACCCGCACAGCCGCCCCCACGAAATAGAAGAGCGTTCTTTTGCCATTATTGATGCGGAGGTGTTGGAGCCGCGTGCGTACACGGGCGCTTTGTGGGAGATAGCGCGCCGCATGATTCATACGACGGGCGATATTTCCTTGCTAAAAGATATTATTTTATCTGAGGCTGCGCTTGAGGCCGGTCTTGTCGCCTTGCGCTCAGGATGCATTGTCTATACGGATACGCGCATGGCTTTGTGTGGGATGGAGGGGCGCTTGACGCGTCTTGGTGTGAAGACACAGTGTATTTTGCAATCAGAGTCTGTAGCGCAACAAGCGCAGGCGCAAGGAATAACGCGTTCTCGTGCGGGAATATTGGAAATAGGTGAAAATTTGGCAGGCAATATTGTGGCTATTGGGAATGCTCCAACAGCGCTTCTTGCTTTATTGGAAGTGCTTGAGGCGGGCGTAAGTCCTCCTGCGCTTATCGTTGGTATGCCCGTCGGCTTTGTCAACGCCGCAGAGTCAAAGGAGTTATTACTTCAAAGCCCTTATAAGCATATGACAATACGCGGTCGTAAAGGTGGATCGCCTCTTGTGGCATCTGTTTTGAATGCTTTGGCCGGTTTTGTTCGATAAGCGTGTGATTTGTCGTTTTTTTGAAAGGGGTTTGGGGAAAACTTAAAAAATAAAAACAAAAAAAGCTTTCCTCAAACCCTTTCAAAAAAACATTATGAGAGCTATCCCACGAGCGCTTTGAGGGCAGCGGCGACGCCTTGCCCGTAGAGCGCGTGCGCTTTCGTGCAATTTTCGATGTGGCGCTGCTTAACGCTCTCGTCGCTGTTGCCAAGGGCGCGGGCGGTGTTCTCAAAGAGCGCTTGTTGCTGCTCGGGGCTCATGAGTAGGAAGAGCTTGCCGGGCTGGGTGAAGTAGTCGTCATCGTCTTGGTGGAAGTCCCAATCCCAGATGGCGCCTTCTGCCATGAGTGGAGGCTCCCTGAAGTTGGCTTGCTCTGCCCATTCGCCGGCGCTGTTGGGGGAATAGGGGAGGGTGGCGCCGTAGTTGCCGTCCACGCGCATGGCACCGT
The DNA here is from genome assembly GCA_964369255.1 of uncultured Desulfovibrionaceae bacterium. Classification (GTDB taxonomy): domain Bacteria; phylum Desulfobacterota; class Desulfovibrionia; order Desulfovibrionales; family Desulfovibrionaceae; genus CAYJAD01. Next base: position 2,827 of record CAYJGA010000007.1, on the reverse strand, counting down.
CCCTGTGATAGCTGTGCATGGGGCAGCGGGCTTTGTTGACGGGGATGAGGTGGTGATTGACGCCAAGACGATAGCGCTGGGCGTCGCCGTAGGAAAAGAGGCGGCCTTGAAGCATCTTGTCGGGAGAGAAACCGATGCCGGGTACGATGTTGGACGGATTGAAGGCGGCTTGTTCCACTTCTGCAAAATAGTTTTCAGGGTTCTTGTTCAACTCAAGGACGCCGACCTCGTGCATGGGCACATCGTCATGGAACCAGACCTTTGTGAGGTCAAAGGGATGATAGGGGAGTTTTGCGGCGTCGGCTTCGGGCATGATTTGGACGAAGAGCGTCCAGCGGGGGAAATCGCCTTTCTCGATGCTCTCGAAGAGGTCGCGGTGGTGGCTGTCCCTGTCTGCGCCGATGATGCCGGCGGCCTCTTCGTCGGTGAGGTTTTTGATGCCTTGCTGGGTGCGGAAATGGAACTTCACCCAGAAACGCTCATCCTTGTCGTTGAGAAAGCTGAAGGTATGGCTGCCGAAACCGTGCATGTGCCTGTAGCTTGCGGGGATGCCGCGGTCGCTCATGACGACGGTGACTTGGTGGAGCGCCTCTGGCAGGAGTGTCCAGAAATCCCAATTATTATGCGGATTGTGCATGTGGGTGCGGGGGTCTCTTTTGACGACGTGGTTGAGGTCGGGGAAGCGGAGGGGATCGCGTAGGAAGAAGACGGGCGTGTTGTTGCCTACTAAGTCCCAATTCCCTTGTTCTGTGTAGAATTTTATGGCAAAGCCGCGGATGTCGCGCTCTGCATCGGCGGCGCCGCGCTCGCCGGCTACTGTGGAAAAGCGCAGGAAGAGGTCTGTTTTTTTGCCGATTTGTGAGAAAATCGAAGCCTTTGTGTACTTGGTGATGTCGTGGGTGACTGTGAAGGTGCCATAGGCACCGGAACCCTTGGCGTGCATGCGCCTTTCGGGGATAACTTCGCGGTCAAAATGTGCTAACTTTTCCATGAACCAAACATTTTGCAAAACCATGGGGCCGCGCTTACCTGCGGTGATGACATTGTTGTCGCTGGCTACGGGGGCTCCGGCGGCTGTGGTAAGTTTCTTGTCAGACATATATACTCCGGTGTTATTTGTTTGTTAAGATATAATCATTGTATTTCAAATGCTTATTGATGCTCCCTTTGTAACACAGAAATCGTATAATGCAAGTTTTTTTTTGAAATGCGCGGTGCTTTGCGGCGCATAGACTATGCGCCGCAAAGGTGATGGAATGGATGTTTCTTTAGTTGCTTTCTTCAAACACAAGAGGAAGAATTTCGTCAATGTGACTGACGGCGTGGACTTGTATACGCTTGAGGAGGTCGCTTGGAACGTCCTCTAAGTCCTTCATGTTTTGCTTGGGAATGACGACATGGGTCAAGTCGCGAGCAACGCCGGCAAGGATTTTTTCTTTAATGCCGCCTACGGGGAGTACGCGCCCTTGTAGGGTTATTTCTCCCGTCATACATAAGCTTGCACTCACATGCTGCTTTTTCAACGCAGAAATAAGTGCCGTGCACAGCGTGATGCCTGCGGAGGGGCCGTCCTTAGGTGTGGCGCCGGCGGGCAGGTGAATGTGTATGTCAAACTTACGGGAAAAGTCCGGGTCAATTTCTAACTGCTCGGCGCGGCTGCGAATATAGGATAAGGCGGCTTGCGCGCTTTCCTTCATGACATCGCCAAGTTGCCCGGTAAGGAGCAGGCCACCCTTACCCTTCATGAGGGTGGCGTCAACGTGCAGAACTTCGCCGCCGAAGACTGTCCACGCAAGGCCGAGGGCTGTGCCATATTGCAAGGTCTTTTCCTTGTCGTCTTCCACAAAGCGTGGAATACCAAGGAATTTTGGAATTTGTCGCGCAGAAACATTGAAAGGCCCCTTCTTGTCTTCGGCTTTCTTGCGCGCAAGCTTGCGACATACGGCGCCAAGCTCTCGCTCAAGGTTACGCAAACCGGCTTCGCGCGTGTATTCTTTGATAATCCGCTCAATGGCGGGGTCGCCGAGGCGCACGTCCTTGGGCTTGAGCCCGTGGTCTTTAATCATTTTAGGCAAGAGGTGGCGGCGCGCGATGGCGAGCTTCTCTTGGGTTGTGTAGCCCGGCAGCGTGATGATTTCCATACGGTCGCGCAGGGCGGGCGGGATGGTGTCCAAGTTGTTGGCAGTACACAGGAACATGACTTTTGACAGGTCAAAAGGTACATTCAAATAGTGATCGCTGAAGCTGGTGTTTTGTTCAGGATCGAGCACTTCAAGGAGCGCGGAGGATGGATCGCCGCGGAAGTCTGTGCCGAGCTTGTCCAGCTCGTCAAGGACGATAACAGGGTTCTTTGTACCCGCCTGCTTGAGCGCTTGAATAATACGCCCTGGCATGGCGCCAATGTAGGTGCGTCTGTGACCGCGAATTTCTGCCTCATCGCGCATGCCACCTAAGGAGAAGCGCTGGAACTTACGACCTACAGCGCGCGCAATGGAGCGCCCAAGGGATGTTTTACCCGTGCCAGGAGGGCCTACAAAGCAGAGGATGGGGCCTTTGGAATCGGGATTGAGCTTGCGCACGCTCAAGTATTCGAGGATGCGCTCCTTGATTTTGTGCAGGGCGTAGTGATCCTCGTCGAGGATTTTCGCGGCATTGTCTATTTCGAGATTGTCGCGACTCACCTTTTTCCACGGAACCTCCACGAGCCAGTCAAGATAGGTGCGCACGACGTTGGCCTCTGAGGAGTCCGCGTGCATGGTGGCAAGGCGACGCAATTGCTTTTCTGCCTCCTTGCGCACGTCCTTGGGCATGCCTGCCTTGGCAATGG
>CAYJGA010000006.1:2974-20118 GCA_964369255.1 uncultured Desulfovibrionaceae bacterium | reverse complement strand
TTCCAACTCACCATAGGCAATTGCCTCCGGAACCGTCGTGTGCCTTTATATTTTACTTTTCCAGCATGTCAAGGGACGGTCGTGCCTCCCTCTAGCGCCCTTGACATGCAGGAAAAGCGCAATACCTTGGCACTCACGACGGCTCCGTAGGCAAAAAACCTCGGTTAATGAAATTAGCAGCGGCTCCCCCTGCAAGAAATTGCCTTAGCGAATGAAATAGAGATATGATGCATAAGCGGTCGAACCGACTTTAGCAAACTCCGACATACCCCCTTGACTCATTGAAGTCGTTTGAAAGATATGGAGGCTAGAGCGCGGATTTCATCATGGCGGGAGCAAAGAGCTCGATGCCGAATACAAGACAGCATTCGTTTCGTATTATGCAAAAAATCGCTTGACATTCGGAGCGGGTCTATACAAGGGGGTTTGGGGGAAAACTTTTTTTTCCTAAAAAAAGTTTTCCCCCCAAGAAAAAAAGAAGAAAAAAAGTTTTCCCCAAACCCTTTCAAAAAAACAAATGAGAATGACCTGGAGGCACGGGCGAGACAATGGAAAAAAATACTCCGCGGGCGAAAAAATCTTTAGGCCAACATTTTCTGCGTCATCCGCAAATTTCGCAAAAAATTGTGGAACTTTTGCACATAAAAGAAGGGGATTGCGTCCTTGAAATTGGCCCCGGCCCAGGCGCACTCACAGACTTTTTAGAAATGAGCCTTGCGCGCACTTTACTTCTTGTGGAAAAAGACAGATATTGGGCGGGTGAGCGACAAGCGAAGGGCAGCCAGCGCACGCAGGCTGTACTCATGGATGCCATGCATATGTCGTGGCGGCGCATAATGCCGCAACAACCTTGGAAAATTATAAGCAATTTGCCGTATAACGTCGCATCCCCCCTCATGTGGGATATTTTTTCACAAACGACAGGGCTTGCGCGCGCGGTCTTTATGATGCAAAAAGAAGTGGGACAAAGGCTTGTGGCAGAACCTCATACAAAGGCTTATGGAGCGCTGACTGTGTGGGTGCGCTCCTTTGTGCGCCCGCAATGGGCTTTCGTTGTGGGACCCGGAGCATTCTCACCGCCGCCTAAGGTGGATTCTGCTGTGTTGGCTTTTGAACCACTCCCCCTTGAGCAACGCCCGCCTCACCCTGACGCCCTTGCTAGACTCTTGAAAATGTGCTTTCAAAACAGACGCAAACAGCTGAAATCCATTTTTCGACAGGGGCAGGCAGAGCACTATGTGGCAGGCCTTAAAATGCTTGGTATTGATGCGCAAAAAAGACCGGAAAACCTCACGCCGCAAGAATTTTGTCGCCTTGCGGATGTAAGTATGAACATTTAGAGCGAGACAGATAGTATGCGATTAAAAACACTTCTCTCCCTTATATTCTTCACAGCCCTCCTCGGAGGCACAGGGTATGGTGCCTATCTTTTTTTCAAAGATATGGAAGGCCCCACCTTTGTTCTCGAACCAAATACAGGCCGTGTATCTCCGGAAACAGATCTGCGACTCGTACTGGAAGACCCTTCCGGCGTGCGCTCTGTCAGCGTCTCCATACGCAGAAACAACCGGAGCACAGAAATTTTTTCAAAGCACTTTTCGCCTTATAATCAACAAGATGAAGTGACATTTGACTTAAAAAAAAGTGGCTTGCGCGAAGGGAGCTTTGAACTCGAAATTAAGGCCGTGGACGCTTCGCTTGCGGGCTTTGGCCTTGGTAACAGCAGAACCACTATCCTCCCCATGCGCCTTGACACAAAGGCGCCGCGTATTTCTGTCAAAACTCTCCCGCCACACATACGCAGGGGCGGAGCAGCTGTCATAGCTTACACAGTCGATGAGGATGTGCAACGCTCCGGTGTCATGGTTGGTGAGCACTTATTCAAGGGATATAAGCAAGAAAATGGCAACTTTATATGCTACTTTAGCTTCCCGTATAAAATGACCCCCGACGAATTTAAACCGCGTATTACAGCACAAGACCTCGCAGGCAATACCACAACAAGCGCTCTGTCAGTACGATCCATAAACCGTACCTTTAAGCAAGACAGAATTAAAGTGACAGACGCCTTTCTCGAAAAAGTCGGTCAACGCCTCCATGAACTTGCCCCCAATGCCGCGACACCTCTTGACCGTTTTCTCATTATAAACAGAGATATTCGCCACGCAAATACGCAATTCCTCATGCATATTTCTTCGGATACGCAGGCAAAACCCCTCTGGAGTGGCAGCTTTGTGCGCTTGCCGCGCTCTGCGTCCCGCGCAAGCTATGGCGACCACCGCACCTATGTGTACAATGGCGAAGTCATTGACGCCCAATCACACCTTGGCTTTGACCTTGCATCCACGAAACACGCACCCATCCCCGCCGCCAACGACGGACGCGTCATTTTTGCAGATGCTCTCGGCATTTATGGTGAACTTGTTGTTCTTGACCACGGTCTTGGGCTTATGAGCCTATACTCTCACTTGAGCACCATCACAGTCACCGTGGGGCAAATGGTGAAAAAAGGTGACACTGTTGGAAATACAGGCATATCAGGCATGGCATTTGGTGACCATGTACACTTTGGCATGCTTGTGGGCGGGTATGAAGTCAATCCGCTGGAATGGCTTGACGCAAAATGGATACGCGATAATATAACAGGACGCCTAAAAGGCCTCTAAGAACTTGATATGTCAGAGTGTTTTGTCTATGTAAGCCTTGGCTCCAATATGGGAGACAGCCGCGCATACTTGCAAAAAGCAGCAGATGCCCTTCATGCAACGCACGGCATACAGGTGGATGCTCTGTCCCCTGTGTTTGAAACGGAACCGCAAGGCATGCCAAACCAACCGTGGTTTGCCAATCAAGTGGTGCGACTTCTCTGCGACCGTCGTTTGTGGTCACCACAAAGCCTTGTGTTGCATGCGCTTTCCATTGAAGCAACATTGGGGAGAGTACGACAGGAACGCTTTGGGCCACGCTGTATTGATGTGGATGTTCTTTTATTTGGCGCGGAGCGCTGTGATATGTCAGAATGTACTGTCCCGCATCCACGGATGACAGAACGCGCTTTTGTACTTGTGCCCTTACAATATGTCCTTGCTCAAGAAACAGAAGCAGCCTTGCCTGATTTGTGCGTCGCACAATGCCTTGCAAAGCTGTCGTACACTGTGACAGGGCAAAATATTTTTCAACCCCAACCGTAGATAAAATGAGGATACCATGTGGAAGTGGATAGTTTTAGCTGTGGCCTGCTATGCATTGTATAGACTCTTTGCCAATGACATGAAAAAGAAAATGGCGAAGAAAGACGACAAAGAAGCCATGGAGCAAAAAGTCGCCGCAGGGGAAATGGTAAAAGACCCTGAATGTGGCACCTATATTGACGCCGACAGCGGCATCACTGTCAAAGACGGCGAGACAGTCCATCGCTTTTGTAGTTATGACTGTCGCGATCTCTTTTTGAAAAAATTACAAAATGGCGGACGCGTGCTTCCCGATGGAGTGGCAAAAAATCAAGAAGAGCATGAGGACAAATGACAATCCCTCATATAATGCACGCAGGGCAGAACGCACCCGCATTGATGGAAAAGCCGGAATTGGCGTCATCAGACATGCTTGAAGAAAGGGGGGAAGGGTGGCTGAATGATGCTCTGTCTTCCCTCATGCCCACCCCTCGTGTCTCTCTTGTGGCCTCTCCAATGGCTGCCGCAACGCCTCCTTCAGCACCTCTCGCAGCGCCTCTCACAGTGCCTTTTGTCCAAGAGTGGCTTGACTTCCTGCTGGCAGAACGCGGACTCTCACCTCACACAGCAGCCGCCTATGGACAGGACTTAAAAAATTTCTTCACTTTTTTACAGGAAAGTCGAGAAAATATCTCGGAAATATCTCACACCCTGTCTTGCACTTCGCAACATTCTGATGTGATTAAAAATATTTCTTCTGTCTTCTTGCAAGAGATTCAGGAACCAGAACTCTTCCTCTACCTCGCATGGCTTCGCGGCAAAGGCTATGCAGGGCGCACGCTCTCGCGTCATCTCTCCACACTTCGCGGCTTTTTTGCGTATATGTTAGAGGAAGGTATACTGGAAAAAAACCCCGCCGCACTCTTGGAAAATCCCAAACTCCCTTCTCTGTTGCCAGATTTTTTAACGCAAGCAGAAATGTACGCTCTGCTGCAAGCGCCAAATATGCACGACCGTCTTGGCTGGCGCGACCGCTGCATGCTGGAGCTTCTCTACGCCTCCGGCCTGCGGGTGACAGAATTGTGTGAAATGCGCCTCATGCATATTGACGCAGAGCGGCGTCTTGTGCGCGTGTGGGGCAAGGGGTCAAAGGAACGATTTGTGCCCGTCCATACAGGTGCCATGGAGCTTTTGCAAAGTTATATCCAACAATGGCGCGTGCTCTTTTCGCCCAAGGAAGAGTTTGTTTTTGTGAACCGCTCAGGACGCGGACTGACACGCCAGTATGTGTGGAAAATGGTAAAAAAATACGCGCTTCAAGCGGGCATTACTCGTTCCATCTCGCCGCACACATTCCGACATTCCTTTGCGACGCACCTCCTTGAAGGCGGGGCAGATTTGCGCACTGTGCAAATGCTCTTGGGACACAGCGATATAAGTGCTACGGAAATATATACCCATGTGCAAGTACGTCGCCTCATAGACGTACACTGGCGTTTTCATCCGCGTGGGCAAAAGGGGACTATGCCAGCAGGGAGTCTCTATGAAGAATAAAATGAGTATCGCCTGTAGGCGAAAAAAACTGTCGCCACAGAAAACCCCCGCGGCTCCTATGCTCTTCACTGATCCCACAGCGCGAGACCATCGCTTTGAATGCTTCGCAGAACTTCTTGAAGCTGCGGGCGTCCCGCAGCACAGAGCGCCGTTTTCATTCTTAGAAGCGCATAAAAACCCCACAACGCTCATCACTTGTCATATAAATGCCGATTTTGACGCCTTTGCTGCCCTCATTGCCGCACATCATCTTTATGAGGGCGCCATCCTCCTTTTTCCGGGCACACAAGAAAAACTTTTGCATGAATTTTATCACGATGTCGCCTCATTTTTATACAATTTCAAAAAGGCAGATCAAATCCCATGGGACAGCATCACCCGCCTTGTCTTGGTGGATACGCGCCAACGCTCGCGTCTGCCTCATATCCAAGCACTTCTCGAGCGCGATATAAAGGATGTTCACATCTGGGATCATCACCCCGACTCCTCCGATGATGTGGCGGGAAGTCATAGTATTGTTTTGCCTGTGGGCGCATGTACGACCCTGCTCGTCTATGCACTGCGCGAAATGCAAAAGAATGTGACATCAAGCTGTGCGTCGTCGTGCGCACGCACAGGGTCTGTGTCCTGTCAGGATGCGACAGTCTTAGGCTTAGGGATTTACGCAGACACTGGCTCCTTCACATTCTCTTCTGCCACACCCACAGATTTCTTGGCTGCCGCGTGGTTGCGCGAAAATGGGATGGATGTAAATGCCATTGCCGCCCTTGTGGCTAACGAACTTACAAGTGCCCATGTGCAGGCGCTCAATGCTCTGCTTGAATCTGCCACTACCTATACAATGGGCGATGTGACTGTCGTCATTGCGGAAGTATCTATGGAAAGCTACTTGGGCGACTTTGCGCTTCTTGCCCATAAGCTCATGGAAATGGAGCGTTTTCTTGTGCTCTTTGCCTTGGGGCGCATGGGTGACCGCATTACTGTTGTTGCGAGAAGTCGCAGCGATGCTGTTAATGTGGGGGCTGTGTGTACGACGCTTGGCGGCGGAGGGCATGCCTATGCAGCTTCAGCGTCCGTGCGTGATAAAACAATTTTTCAAGTGCGCGAGGCTATTTTGAATGCCCTACATAAGCAGTCTAGCTCTGAAAAATGCGCTCGTGATTATATGTCCGCGCCGCCTCTTGGCATCGAAGTACATAAAACCATGCAAGATGCCCACGAATTTATGACACATTTTGACTTCAAAGCAATTCCTGTGTTTGCGCGAGGCAGCCGTCAATGCGTGGGTATTTTAGATGCCCACACTGCAAGCCGCGCCGTCAACCATCAGCTTGACGATTTAGAGACCTACACGGACAAGCATGTCCGTACACTTTCTCCGGATGCCTCTCTTGCAGACCTTATTCAGATTATCATGAATGAACGTCAACACCTCGTCCCCATTGTGGATGCGGCGAAAAACAATGATGTTGTGGGCGTTGTGACACGCACAGACCTTATCAATATATTTGTGGATGACCCCAAGACCACTCCCATGCCCCTTGCGCATGAGCGCAAAGCGCGCAATGTCACAAAGCTCTTGCGCGATCGTCTCTCAAAGCATATGTTTACTCTTTTAGAGCATGTGGGAGATTTGGGCGATACCATGGGCATTGCCACTTATGTGGTCGGAGGTTTTGTGCGTGATGTTTTGCTTGAACGTCCCAATTTTGACATCGATATTGTTGTGGAGGGGCGTGGGCTTGAATTTGCGCGTGAGCTTGCCAAGGAGCTTGGCGGACGCGTGCGAGAGCACGCGAAATTTATGACAGCCATTGTCATTTTCGAGGAAGAGCGCGGCGGTGTCGGGCATATCGACGTCGCCACAGCCCGTCTTGAATATTATGAACAACCCGCAGCACAGCCGACTGTGGAGCACTCATCCATTAAATTAGATTTATTGCGGCGCGATTTCACCATCAATGCCTTAGCCATTCATTTAGGAAAGCAAAACTTTGGGCAACTTGTGGATTTCTTTGGCGGACAAAGAGATATTGTAGACAAGCGCATTCGTGTTTTACATACGCTCAGCTTTGTGGAAGACCCGTCGCGATGCTTGCGCGCCGTGCGCTTTGAGCAGCGCTATGCTTTTAAATTGGGTCTAGGGCTTGAACGTCTTATCAAAAATGCCCTGACACTTAAACTTGTTGATAAACTCTCCGGCGCACGCCTTTTGCATGAATTACAGCTCATTTTTGAAGAGCAAAATCCTGTGTCTGTTCTCAACAGGCTCTATGAATTGGGCATACTCCAAGCCATACATCCGCAATTGCAAATTTACCCAAGAAAACTGGAGCTTTTACAAAGAATTAGGGATATTTTGGACTGGTATAAGCTGTTGTACTTCACAGAAGTCCCTCAGCGCTGGATTGTGTATATGCTTGGCATGTGCTGTAAATTTGGCTATAAGGATTGCGCAGCCATTCTCGAGCGTATTGGTATTGCCAAGGGGTCACAGCACGATTTTTTGCAGCTCCATGTGCTTGTCTATCGTCTCCAACCAAATGTTGAGGCATGGAGCAAAAAGCGAAGGCGGAAAGTGAGCAAGTTGTGTGAGCTTCTTGATGGTATCCCACTGGAAGCATTGCTGTATTTAATGGCAAAGACATCCTTGGAAAAAGTGCGTATGTATATTTCGCGCTATATCACGACGTGGAAGCACGAAAAAATTGACATGGGCGGCAATGATGTCTTAGCTATGGGTCTTCTGCCGGGTCCGCGTGTGGGCGTCGTGTTACGGATGGTGAAGGCTGCAAAGCTTGATGGCAGAGCCACGACACGAGAAGAGCAATGCGCACTTGCGCAAAAGTGGGTAAAAAAACTGATGGGGAATTGACGGAACAGAATTTGCAAGATGAGGGTCAAAGGGACGTTGCGAGAATGTGCAGTTTTTCTATGACTCCATATTCATTGTATTTTTATTTTTTTTATTCCTCAATAAAGGGTCTTCCATGAACAAAATATTGGCACAAGATGAAGTTGATGCTTTATTGCGCGGCCTTTCAGGCGGTGAAATAGAAAGTGAATCCGATGGTCTCGAGGACGATACGGGCATCGTTCCCTTTGACCTTGCCAATCAGGACCGTATTATCCGTGGCCGGATGCCTGTTTTGGAAATTGTCAACGACCGCTTTGCGCGTTTGTGTACCAATGCCCTTTCCAACACAATTCGCAAGCGTGTGGAGTTGAACCCAATTTCCATTGACATGGCAAAATTTGGCGAATTTATTCGCTCCTTACCTGTACCCACCAGTATCAATATTTTTAAGATGGATCCCCTGCGGGGCAATGCCATTGTGGTGGTGGATTCACGCCTTGTCTTCGCCTTGGTGGAGAATATTTTTGGCGGTGCAGGTTCTCAACCAAAGGTGGAAGGGCGCGAGTTTACGCGCATTGAGCAAGCCGTTGTGGACAAAATAGTTAAAATTTCTTTGCAGAGCATGGAGGAGTCGTGGCGCCCTGTGCACGATGTGAAGCTTGAGCTTGTACGCTCAGAAATCAATCCACAATTTGCCGCCATTGTGCCTGCAAGCGATGTTGTTGTTGTCATCACCTTTGAAGTCGAACTCGATACAGCCATCGGCTCCATGGTTATTTGTCTGCCCTATGCCACCATCGAGCCTATCCGCTCTAAGCTGCACGCAAGCTTCCAAACGGAGCGCTTGGAAGTTGACCATGCATGGGTGGCACGCTTAAAGGAGCGCCTCCTCGAAACATCTGTGGAATTTAAAATCCATTTTGGCAGTACACAGATTACCGGCAACCAGCTCTTGCGTATGCAGGTGGGGGATGTGCTTGTCCTTGATACGGACGTCGAAGACCTTTTACCATGCACCATTGCCGGCGTCACAAAGTACCAAGGCCTCGGATGCACGGTGAAATCCATGAAGGGTTTCCAAATTATTCGAGAAATTGAGCCACAGTATACCTAACAGTCTGTGAGATAGGCTCAAAGTAAAGCTCTATACTATCAATAGAAAAATGCCAGAAAAATATATGCTATTTTTCTGGCATTTTTTTATTTTTCTGCAATTATTCTATTTTTGCGATGCCAGCTCCGTTTCTCGCGCAGCTTGCAAGGCAAAGGCTGCAAGCACAGGTCCCGCCACAATACCCGTAGGGCCAAAGGCCATGAGCCCACATAAAATGGCAATGAGCACCACAGCAAAGGACGCATTGAGTCCGTCTTTTAAGAAGAAAGGACGCAAGAAGTTGTCAGCGCCCACCACCACAAAACCACACCATAAAAAGAGCCCTATGGCAGCGCTCTTAGAAACGGCAAACCATATATAGATACATGCCGGAATCCAAACAATACTTGTGCCAATAATAGGCAAGGGTGCCACAAAGGCCGCCACAAGACCCCAAAATGCGCCGCCGCTCAAACCCGCAAACACAAAACCGACTCCGCACAAAAAGCCTTGGATGCATGCCACAAGCACAACACCCCACAGCACCGCGCGTATAGCATGACGCACAGAGAGGATAAGGCGCTCAAGCACATCCACAGGAAAGCGCGTGATAATATGTGCAAAGGAGAAAAAATGTGGGCCGTAAATAATGCCAATGAGCGCTAAGGATATAAGGACGCATAAGCGGAGCATAAAGCTCATGGTGCTGCCAGCAATCCCAAGCCCACCACTCACAAGTCCTTGTATGGCAGATGCTAAAAATGAAGTGAGTTCCGCTGTAATCTGTGTAATGCCTCCTTCCATGCCAGGAATCATGCGCAACCATGCGTCAATTTCATCAATAAAGGCTTGCATTTCGGGGCCGTGAATCCATCCAGACTCTTGAAGATTATTCAGTAATTGCAGACCTGCAGCGGCTTGCGGTGTCACCATGAGCACCACAATAGTGATGGGTAAAATTGTCCCGACACAGAGGCCGGCCGCCATGGCCGCTGTCGCATAGGAGGGGCGCCAGCGTCGTAGCATAAGAACATAGAGCGGACGTAAAAGGCATGCAAAGCATGCGGCTAAAAATACTTCCTTGGGAAAAGGCCACAAGAGTAAAGCCCAGCTGCCGAAGGCCAGTATAGCATAAATTCTGTGCACTGTGTAGTATCTCACTTTGATGTTATATGGACTTTTTGAGTTTTATGTACAGAATTGTTACCAAAACTGCCGAGGTAAAAATCTCCACTCTCAGTGTTGGAGTATACAAGGGCGTTTTTTGCCGCGCAAGGAGAAATATGGCACTTCTAAGAAAAAAAATGAAAAAGTCTAAACTCTAAATATCTCTAGAGAAAATTAAAATGTCTGAGAAAATTTCATTTTTTTTCTATCTTGTGGCACCTATATTGCTTTAGAAATGGCTAGGCACAGATAGGAATATCACAGGAAAAAATTTCACGCGGGAGGGCGCTGTGAAAAATACAAATCATACGACGCATATGGTGCACCACGTGCAAGCCATGCAGGCAGGAGAGCTACTACCAAACGACTGCCTCTATCCATATCATTGCGTGGGAGAGCAGACGGGAAGCGAAAACAGTCAAGAATCTTGTTTTCATGGTGAAAGTTCTTCTTCTTCGCAGTCGCTCATGCACATGACGCAGAGTATACGTGTACTTGGCAGTAGCGCCGCAGAAGCTTTAGAAGAGCAGATTGAATTGTTACAAAATCAATTCATGACATATTTAACAACATTGCTACACGAGAAAGGTATTGTTCTAGAAGAAAAAATCACTCTCAGCCTTTCACAGCATAACACCTTAGTCTTAGAGTGTGCGGCGCATGAAGACGCGCTTTTAGCAGCCCTAGGTGATAATGAAGCGCTTGTGAACTGTTTGCGCACATTGCGCGCAGCGGCACTCACAGAACGCGGGCTTCAATATCTCACCGCAGCACAACAAGAGAATATTTCAGACACTATGCCGCAATATAAGGTTTGCGCCAAGGGGGCACTGTCGCACTTTTACCTCAAACAAGAATAGGGGAGTGCACCGCCCAAAATACATGTATAAAAACAAAAAAGAATATAGACGAGGGTTGCATATGTAACCCTCGTTTTTTTTGCAAAAAACGTCCCCCTCTCTTGCCACAGGCATAGGCCTGTGATAGTCTTAACATGCCAAAAATACAAATATATTCAAATAAGCAGTCCGTCTTTGATTGCGAGGAGTTTGATATGATTAAGGCTTTAATTATGGGTATAGTCGCTGTTATGCTCTGGAGCATGAATGTTATCATGTCCAGTCTCTTGGCAGGGCACATTGCCCCCATTGTTATTACGTTTTCGCGCTGGCTTGTGGCAGGCCTTGTCCTCTTGCCCTTTGTTTGGCACGAGATTCCCAAAATTAAGACATTACACCGAAACGACTGGTTTATTGTGGTGGTACAAGCAAGCCTCAGCGTTGTCCTGTGCAATACATTTGTTTATCAAGCCGGACACACGGCAAAGGCCATTGATATGGCACTTATGGGCGCCACAGCGCCGATTTTCATGGCGGTGTTTTCTACACTCATACTGCATACAAAGAATACAATTCGGCAAATGGTGGGGTATTCTTTTGCCCTTGTAGGCGTGTTCATTCTTCTGCTGCACGGCAATCTGGAAAATATCTCTACGCTCCACTTTGCCGTAGGTGATGTGTGGATGATTCTCTCTGCCATATGTTTTGCGCTGTATTCCATACTCATGGCTTTTAAGCCCGCGCAAGTCTCACAGACGCTTTTTCTCACACTGTGCGCTGTGGTGGGATGTATTCTTATGGCGCCGTTTGCTGCGTGGCATATGCTAGAAAGCGGCCTGAGCGCTTTTACAATGCCCCATATGAGTGCTATCGTCTTTATGGGGATTTTTCAATCTGTTGTGGCATTTACAGCGTGGAATTATTGCGTAATGCGCATTGGCAATACACGCGCAGGCTTACTCTTTTATTGCAAGCCCATTTTCAGTTGTATCACAGCATATTTTTTGTGGGGCGACAGCATTCAAACGTCGCAAGCCTTGGGCGCATGCCTTGTGTTTGCCGGAATAATCTACGCGGCGGTGGAAAAACAGACGAATACGCACACTCTGGCAAATGCATAAACATGTTTGTGAATGTGTGATGCTCTCCAAGTGGAGAGCATCACACACTATTGGGATTTTCTGCGTCGTGATATGCGCCAAAACCAAGAGAGGAGTAAAACGACATAGGTGACAAGCAAAGCATATAAATTGATACTTGCATCCACATCCGCATCCCAGCTCCAAAGATGCGTCGTGCCACTTACAAAAGTTGCAGCAAGACCAAGGCACATAACCAAGCTGATCCAAATAGGCCACAGCCAATGCAAGGGGAAGGCTTCCTCCCAAAAAAAGGATTTTCTATAAAAGTATCCCTTGGAAACACCCACAACCAAGAGAGGAAGAAGCAAGGCAATCAAACCAAAAGCGTGTAAACCCTTCAATAGGGCACACACAATGCCAAGGCTTAAAACACATATGCTGAGGCGCCATGCAATGGCCTGTCGCCGCTCGAGGCCGTAGGCAAGAAAAAGGAGAAAAGCGCCGCACAAGATACAAAGGCAATGTAAAACAATAGCCATCCACGCAGGCCAGTGAATGATAAGCGAAAATGTACCTTGCTTCCAAATAGGGAGCGTCGTTGTAATGAGAAGGAGCAATCCCGCGCTAAATGTCGCCCATGCGTTGATACTATTGGCAAGGACGCTGAGCCAGCGGCTTGCATCGCGCAAGGCGTTCTTTCTTTGTCGCAGTTCATAGAGAGCAAAGAGCAGTGCTGCTGCGAGTAAGGGCAAAATGAAATAAATGATGCGGAATGCAAGCACCGCCGCAACCACAATCTCCTCATAGGGCGTGTGAGTAAGGTGTAAAATAACAAGCTCAAAAACACCCACACCGCCGGGGACATGTGTCAGCACCACAGCAACTTGCGCCATAAGGTAGCTTGGCAAAAATTGGATAAAGGACACATCTAAGTGCGAAGGCAAGAGCACATACATGCAACCGGCCGCCACAATAAGGTCAACACCCGCCACAATCACTTGGCAAATTGCTATTTTTAGTGGAGGAAAATAAAATTCCTTCTTTAATACTTTTATTGGCTTACGAATAAAGTGACAGGCCACAAGATAGGCACATGCGATAAAAAGGAGGATGGCGCCTAAAAAGCGCACGTCCTTAATGGGCATCTTCACGAGCAATTCTGCGGGAATTTCCGGAGGCGCCACAAGAAAGACCAGTCCGCACAAACCCAACGCACCGACCCAAAATGTCACCGCAAGCATAAGCACAAGGCGTACAATGTCGTGCAATGTAAAGCCCCATGCAGAATAAAAGCGATAGCGCACCGTCGTGCCACCAAGCAAGGCGCCGAAATTATAACTGATAGCCTGTCCCACAAAGGACACAAGCGCCGTGCGTCCCGCTGGCAGCGGTTTTTGAATGGCAATCAGCGCCAGCCAATCGTAGCCAACCAGTATAATGTAATTTACAATCATAAGCCCCACTGATGCCCAAATGCGCCAATGAGGGATATGCAAAAGACTCTCGCGTATCTGGTCAAGGCTATAGACGCGCAATTTGAGATAGAGTAGATACATGGCACCTACAAAAATACAGGTGACCAAGAATGGGCCAAGATAGCGTAAATATTTCTTCATAATGGGCACAGGCTCGTGGGTTGAGAATATGAAAACAAGGCATATTGCCGCATCGCGGGACTTTCCCCTATACACTAAACTATACATACTTGCCAAGTTTTTTTCTGTGCAAAATTTTCAAATTGGCAGGTCATTCTCATGTTTTTTCCGAGAGTGCTTTGGTGAAAAACTTTTTTTCTTAAGGAATCTGTGCATTTTAGGCTAAGGATTTTTTGGGAAAAAAGTCTTTACCCGCCCCCCTTTTTTTCAAAAAAACAAAATTAGAATGCCATGTGGGACTTGACGATGCGCGAACTTGTGTGTATATTCCCTGTTCCTGTGCCTGCTGAGGGCGCACGAGGATACGCTCCGGTCATGGATAGGGGCGTACTTTTTTTATGATGGAATGAGGAAGTGCTTCAGAGGCAATTTTAGTATAATACCTTATAAAAACACTTCTTTTTTAACTGGAAAATAAAGGGTAAACTGCATGAACATTCCTATTTCACGGCAAGGTTATGCACAACTTGAAGAAGAACTTGAGCGCCTCAAAGCGGACAGACCCGCCATTATTCAAGCCATTAAGGAAGCGCGTGAAGAAGGCGACTTGCGCGAAAATGCAGGCTATGACGCCGCTCGTGAGCGTCAAGGCATGAACGAGGCGCGCATTACTTATATTGAATCACGCATGGGACAATTTCAAGTCATCGACTTGGACACCCTCACCAGCGAAAAAGTTATTTTCGGCGCCACAGTAGAAGTGGAAGATGTGGATACGGGTGAAACAAAGAGTTTTACTTTGTTAGGCCCCGACGAAGCAGACTTCGCCACAGGTTCCATCTCTGTGCTCTCCCCTGTAGGCAGAGCACTCCTTGGCAAGGAAGAGGGCGATGAGGTCACCGTGGACATTCCCCGCGGGCGTGTGAGTTATGAAGTTGTTTCTCTCAGCTTTTTAGGCAGTAAACGCGTGTCTGCGTAAGGCTGCGACGTTTAATACGAATATATAAGGGGAGGGAGAAATTCCTCCCCTTTTTTCTATCAGTAAGACTGCATCAGATTTTTAGCCCCCCTAGATTTCTAACACTAAGGATGCAAGACGTGCACAAGCCATGGTCTTTTTATATTCATACTCTCGGATGCAAGGTCAATCAATACGAAAGTCAAGCCATCCGTGAAGCGTGGAATACCCTCGGTGGTACTGAAACTGCCTGCCTTGCCCATGCACATGTAGTCCTCATAAACTCGTGCGCTATTACAGGACGGGGAGAGCGTGACACGCGCCATGCCATCTACGCCGCGCAACGTGAATGTCCTGAGGCCTTGTGCATACTCACAGGATGCGCGGCGCAGCTTGTGGCATCGCATATGAAAGACAAGGATACACAGCGCGCCACTCCTGCTTCTGTTCTTACTTCTGTCTCTGTTGTTGTCCCGCCCCGCGCAAAGGCTTGCCTCATGCAGGGACCTTGGCAATGGCAAGATTTTATTACTCCCTCTCGTGCTATGTCTGGGCACATTGCATCCTGTCACGTGGAAGAACGGACGTTCCCTCCGTTCGGCGAACACGGCTTCTCCATTCAAACATTTCAACGCACGCGTCCTGTCATAAAAGTCCAAGACGGCTGTTCGCACCGCTGCACCTATTGTATCGTTCCCCTTGTGCGCGGTCGTGGAATAAGTCGCCCTGCCCAAGAAGTTCTGCACGAAGCACAAGCATTGTTGCGAGCTGGTTACACAGAGATCATGCTTTCCGGTATCAACTTGCATCAGTATGGTCGAGACTTTTCACATACAGAGAAACAACCCAAAGACTTTTGGGAGCTTGTGCAACTCCTTGACACAACCCTCGCCCCAGAATGGGCAGACCGCGCGCGTTTTCGCATTTCCTCCCTCGAACCAAATCAGCTCCACTCCCGCGGCCTCGATATTTTTTGCGCCGCGCGCATACTCTGTCCACATGTACACATTTCTCTGCAACATGGTAGCCCTTATATACTTAAACGTATGGGGCGTGGACACAATCGACCGGAGGCAGTGCTGGCAGGCCTTGAGCGCCTACGCACGCATAAGGCACTCATGGGTGTGGGCGCAGATATTCTCATGGGCTTCCCCGGCGAAGAGGAAGCACATGTCCAAGAAACGGAAGCGCTTGTGCGCGCCCTTGATTTGAATTATGCGCATGTATTTCCTTATTCGTCACGCCCGGGCACCGCAGCCGCCGCATTCCCGCAACAAGTCCCTCATGAGCTGAAACACGAGAGAGCGGCGCGTATCCGTCAACGTATTAGCACGCAAAAGGACGCTTTTTTGAAAAAACTTTTGCAAGAACCTCTTTTGCATGTTGTTTTTGATGGTCACAAAAAAGACACGGAAAACATGCGTTACAAAGGGCTTGACGCACACTATGCCCCGTGCATTCTTCAAGGAGAGCATGAAGAAAACGTGGCCTGTATGAACGGTGTCACGAGCGGCATCATAAGCGGCATTCAGGCGGTTCGCCCCGTGCGCATCGATGATGGACGCATAGTTTGCACTCGCGCTGCCCAGCATCTCACTCCGATTGTATAGCTAATAGTTGTTTTTTTGAAAAGCGCCTGCACAACGGGTGCCGAAGGCATAGCCGTTAGGCGAGGAACGAGCCTTACGGGTATCGTGTGTGAATGTCGTGCGTGAGTGAATGCTTACTCAGAAAAAAATCTTTACAATACTACATACAATACGGCATACTCATTTATGACCTGCCTCCTGTGAGTCGTGCTACATTGGTGCGGAGGAGGTGAAGCCATAAAGTGTAAGAGTAAAGTAAAATGCAATAGTTTAAAAAAGTCAAGGGTATCATGAGTATAAGTATTGAAAGTATGTTGGGCGTCCACAATGATTCACGCATCACCCATTTGCCAAGCCTTTACAGTTGCGGCAGTTATATCGCCCACGACATCCCTTCGACCTATGGCTATGTGTATGCTGTACTCCATAATACTGGCCACGCGCCGTGTACTCTGGAACGCGTTTTCGTCAAAAATGCCCAAGGGACAGAAGTGCATTTTTTGGATTTACCCTTGCAGGAGCTACAGAGCAGTCTCATCCATGTCGGAGCGCACCTCGTGCTTGGGTTTTCACAGCACCTTTTGACGCGCTGCCTCCAGTGGGGAGGGCTGACAGGTGAGCAAGATGTGCGTTTTTGTTGCGAGTGCGGGGGAGAGTATACGGAAAGCGCCCCCTTGGCGCTCAATGTGGATGCATGCCCCGCAAATCCTTTAGAAGATATGGAACTCTTGCCTTACGCGTCCTTTTTCTTGGAGCGTTCCGCCTTGTATGCGCAAGAAATGGAGCGCATCCGTGCGGAATACGGCTCGATTGAGCAATACGCCGATATACATGCATCTTGGGGCATACACCTAAAAACAGAGAGCGATGGCGCCGCTTCATGGCATATTCTTGAATATATGCCCAATGCTGAAAAATTATGGCTTACCACGGACAAACTGAAGTTTCAACGCTGGTCGCACCATATGTTTCAGCCTTGTCCCGAAAGGGGCGCAGGCTGGTGGGAATTGCGCCTTCCTGTCGCCGCCTTAGAGCATGGCACCTACATACAACTCTGTGTTCAGTTGCCTGATTCCCCTAATGTCGTGCGCCGTGTGCCCGCCATGGCGCGTTGGGTGGAGCAAGACGAGCTGAAACCGAACCAATGGTGCGCGCGTGTGTGGTATCCGCAAAATCCGTACAAATGGCAACACGAGATGTTGCCGCCTGTGACTTTTCCGCGCATTTATGAGGCACACAT